>DATEIF010000075.1:0-6538 GCA_035279205.1 Vineibacter sp. | reverse complement strand
GCTGGATCGCCGCCATATCCGTTCCGTATTCGAGCGTCGATTCTCGTCGTACACGATGGCCAGCAAGTACTTGGCGCTCTACGGAGAGCTGGCAGGCATGGATGCTGAAGATCTCGATCCCCCGTTGATGCAGACGGCCGGTGAATGATGGAGTTGGTTCGTGCACCCGATACCGGCAGCGCTGAAGGGTTGCCTGCACTCGAGGCAGCACCGCCGCCACAGGGTGCAGCGCACCACTTCGCACTGAAGCACGGCGACACCTTCCTGGTCACCGACACCTATGGCGATATTCGTGGCGCCGGGGACGGCCTGTTCCGCGACGACACGCGCGTGCTGTCGCGGTTCGCGCTGTCGCTGGCGGGCCAGCCGCCGTCCTTGCTGGGCGCGTCTCTCAGCGAGGACAACGTCTTTTTCACCTCGCACGTGACCAACCGGCCGCTGCCGCCGCTGGGCGGACGGTCGATCCCCGAAGGCGTGATCCATATCGAACGCGCCCGCTTCCTGTGGCAGGAGCGCCTGTACGAGCGGCTGACGCTGGCCAACTACGGTGATCTCGATACCGACGTTCCGGTCTCCATCACCTTTGCCGCCGATTTCCGCGACATGTTCGAAGTGCGCGGGCAGTCACGGCCGATGCGCGGCGATGTGGCGCCACCGCTCATCGGCACCGATTCCGTGCTGATGCGCTACGAGGGCCTGGATGACCTGGTGCGGTCGTCGGTCGTCGCCTTTTCGCTGCCGCCGCTCAAGCTCACGGCGGAGCGCGCCGATTTCATGCTGGCCGTCCGCAAGCACGGGCACGCTGAACTCTATATCGAAGTCGGCCCCGACCAGCCGGTCGCGCCGGGGCGCACGCGCTTTCGCGCCGCCGCTGCGCGCGCCCGCTCCAGTATGCGCACGCAGCGTCGGCGCGGTGCGCGTCTGCACAGCTCAGGGCGCCTGTTCAACAACTGGATCGACAAATCGCGCGCCGATCTCGCGTTGCTGACGACCGAGCTGGCGACCGGCCCATATCCCTATGCCGGCATTCCGTGGTTCTCGACGCCGTTCGGCCGCGACGCCATCGTGACGGCATTGCAGACCCTGTGGCTCAATCCGGCGCTGGCCCGCGGCGTGCTCACGTTCCTGTCGCAGAACCAGGCCTACGAGACCTCTCAGTTCCAGGACTCCGCGCCCGGCAAGATCATGCACGAGACGCGCAAGGGCGAGATGACGGCGCTGGGAGAGTTGCCGTTCCGCAAGTACTACGGCGGCGTCGATACCACGCCCTTGTTCGTCATGCTGGCCGGTGCCTATGCCACGCGCACGGCCGATCTCGCCTTCATCGATCAGCTCTGGCCGAGCCTTGAGGCGGCCATGGGCTGGATCGAGGATCAGAGCAGCGCCAACGGCCGTGGCTTCCTCGACTATGCCCGCGGCGCCGAGACCGGCCTTGCCAACCAGGGCTGGAAGGACAGCAGCGACTCGATCTTCCATGCCGATGGCCGCACGCCGGACGGACCGATCGCGCTGGTCGAGGTGCAGGGCTATGTCTACGGCGCCTTGCGTGCCATGGCCGACCTGGCACGCCGTCGCGACGAGCTCGAGTCTTCGGCGCACTGGCTGGCGCGCGCGCAAGCGCTGCGCACGGAAGTCGAAGCGCGCTTCTGGATGCCCGACATCGGCTTCTACGGCCTGGCGATGGACGGGCGAGGGGACCTGTGCCGGGTGCGTGCCTCCAACGCGGGCCACCTGCTGTATGTCGGCCTGCCGACGCCGGATCGCGCCGCCCGCGTGGCCGAGCACCTTCTGTCGGCGCCGTTCAATTCGGGCTGGGGTATTCGCACCCTGGCGCGGGGTGAGGCGCGCTTCAACCCGATGTCGTACCACAACGGCTCGGTGTGGCCGCATGACACCGGGCTATGCGCTGCCGGCCTGGCGCGTTACGGGCATCGCCAGAGCGTCGTGCGCCTGCTGAGCGAGACGTTCGAAACGGCCGTGCACTTCGGCATGCGCCTGCCGGAGCTGTTCTGCGGCTTTCCCCGGGCGCCCGGGGAATCACCCATCGCCTATCCCGTGGCCTGCCTGCCGCAGGCCTGGTCGTCGGGGGCGATGTTTATGATCCTGCAGGCGTGCCTGGGCCTGCACATCGATGGCTGGCATCGGGAGATCCATATCGAACGGCCATCGCTGCCCATCGGCATCGACCGCATCGCGCTGCAGGGGCTCGCGCTAGGCGATGCCCGGATCGACCTGGTCTTCCAGCGCGTGGGCGAGCGGGTCGTGGTCTTCAGCGAGGGCCGCGACCAGGATTCGGTGCGTATCCTGAACCACATCTGACCCTGGGAGCGCGGGCCTCCGGCCCGCTCATGTCAGGCGAAAGCGAAGCTTTCGCCTTGATGCGGGCGAGACGCCCGCGCTCCCATGATCACGTAATCGCCGGCGCTGCGGTACCGACGAATTGCGTGCGCAGCGCGCGCTTGAGCACCTTGCCGGTGGCGTTGCGCGGCAAGGCCTCGACGAAGTCTACGGACTGCGGCACCTTGAACTTGGCCAGCCGCGCCAGGCAGTGCGCAATGACGTCGGCTTCCGCCAGGGCCTCGCCCGGCTTGATCACGATGATGGCCTTGCCGACCTCGCCCCAGCGGTCGTTGGGTACGCCGATCACCGCGGCATCGGCGACCTGCGGCAGCTGGAACAGCACATTCTCGACCTCGGCCGGATAGACGTTCTCGCCGCCCGAGATGTACATGTCCTTCCAGCGATCGACGATGTAGATGAATCCCTCGTCGTCCTGGCGCGCGGCATCGCCGGTCTTGAGCCAGCCGTCGACAAAGGATGTCGCCGTCGCCTCCGGCTTGTTCCAATATCCCGGCGTGATGTTTGGGCCGCGAGTCCATAATTCGCCGATGCTGCCGCGCGGCACGTCGCGGCCGGCCTCGTCGACGATCCGAACCTCGGTGTGCAGCAGCGGCTTGCCGGCCGATCCCACCTTGCGGATGGCGTCGGCGGCATCAAGCATCGTCGAGGCGGGGCTGGTTTCGGTCATCCCGTAGCCCTGCACCAGCGGCACGCCGCGCGCCGCCCACGTCTCCAGGATCATGAGTGCGCAGGGAGCGCCGCCGACGCCTGACATCTGCAGCCGCGACAGGTCGGCACCCTGGAACTTCGGATGCTGCATCATGAACTGATACGGCGCCGGCACGCCGAAGAAATGGGTGATCCCTAACGCCGGATCGGAGATGTGATCCAGTGCGGCGCCGGGATCGAAGGTGCGCATCAGCAGGATCGCGCCGCCGGCGTGCAGCACCGGGTTGGCGTAGCAGTTGAGTCCGCCGGTATGGAACAGCGGCAGGACCACCAGCTGCACGGTGGCGGGAGAGATCATCGCCGGCACGCCGAGATTGACCACGTTCCAGAACGTCATGCCGTGCGTGATGATGGCGCCCTTGGGATGACCCGTAGTGCCCGACGTGTACATGATGGTGCTGATGTCATCGTGCGTCAGCGCCACGGTCGCGGGCGACGGGCTCGCCGCCATGACGGCACGTTCGTAGCTGCTGTCGGCGCGATCGATGTCGATCTCCAGCAGATGCGCTATGCCGCAGAGCGCCTTGAGCTCCAGCGCCTGTGGCCGGAACGACGCATCATGGATCAGCACCTTGGGCGCGCAGTCGCCCAGGATGTAGGCCAGCTCCGGTACGGTCAGCCGCCAGTTCAGCGGCACCATCACGCTGCCGATCTTGCCGCAGGCGAACTGCAGCTCGAAGAATTCCGGGCAGTTCGGCGCCAGCAACGCCACCCGGTCGGGCTTGCCCACACCGAGGCCTTGCAGATGCGCCGCCAGGCGACGGGCGCGCTCGTCGAGCTGGCGGTAGGTGAAAACCCGGCCGCCGTGCAGGTCGTGGATGGCCCGCTGGGACGGGCGGCGATCGGCGTGATGGGCGATCCAGTCGTAGTGGGGGATGGTGGCGGGCATGGTGTCGAGGGGTTGGACAGGTGACGAACGCCGAGAGTAGGCGGTTTGCCGTCACCCGCAAGCCGCTCGCGGGCACTGGAACCGCAGCGTGGCTCGGGCGTTGTTACGGGCATGTCCTGGCGAGACAGAGGAGTCTCATGCGCCCGCTGATGATTCTAGGGATCGTGTTGGTGATTGGCGGTATTGCCGCGCTGGTGGTGCCTCACATCGTCTTCACCGACACCAAGCAGGTGCTCGACCTTGGTCCGTTGTCGGTCGAAGCCAAGGAGCAGCGCGTCATTCCGATCCCCGCGATCGCGGGGATTGTCGCAGTCGTGGCCGGCCTGGCGTGCATCTTCATGGGCCGCCGCCGGGCGTAGTAGCCTTCATGGTTCGACAAGCTCACCATGCAGCAATATCAACAAGGTCAATTGACCCGCTTCTCGTAGCCCTTCCAGAACGGCTCGCGCAGCTCACGCTTCAGCACCTTGCCGGCGCCGGACAGCGGCAGCGATGTGTCGCGGAATTCCACCGAGCGCGGGCACTTGTAGCCTGCGATCTGCGCACGGCAATGCTCGATGACCGCCTCGGCGGTCAGATTGGCGCCGGCACGCGGCACGATGACGGCGTGGATGGTCTCGCCCCATTTGGCATCGGGGATGCCGATGACGGCGACCTCGGCGACACCCGCCATCAGCGAGATCGCGTTCTCGACCTCGGCCGAGTAGACGTTCTCGCCGCCGGAGATGATCATGTCCTTCAGGCGGTCGACGATGAAGACGAAGCCCTCGTCGTCCATATAGGCGGCATCGCCGCTGTAATACCAGCCGTCTTTCAGGACCGCCGCCGTCTCCTGCGGCTTGTTCCAGTAGCCCAGCATGATCATCGGGCCCTTGGCGGCGACTTCGCCAGCCGTGCCGCGCGACACTTCCTGCCGGTTCTCGTCGACGATCTTCAGCTCGGCGGTGTGCGCCGCCAGCCCGCAGGACTTGATGCGCCCGGCGTAGGGGCCTTCCAGCGTGGTGTAGCGCGGCGGCAGCAGGGTCAGGATCGGCGCCGCTTCGGTCATGCCGTAGGCATGGATGAACTGGCAGCCGGGGAAGACCTGCAAAGCCTTGCGCAGCACGCCCTCGGGCATCGGCGAGGCGCCGTAGAGAATGTACTTGAGGCTGGAGAGGTCGTAGTCCGCCACCTTCGGATGATTGGCCAGCATGTTGATCATGGTCGGCACGTACTGGCCGTGCGTGACCTTCTCGCTCTGGATGGTCTGCAGGCAGTCGACCGCATCGAAGCGCGGCACGAAGGCATGGTAACCGCCGCAGGCGGTGACGCCGAACGTCGAGGCGCCGTCGGCGAGATGGAACATCGGACCGGAATGGATGTACGTGGTGTCGCTGTCGAAGAACAGGCCGGCGACGGCGTTCATCGCGTTCCACACCAGGTTGTTGTGGCTCAGCATGACGCCCTTGGACTTGCCCGTCGTGCCGCCGGTGTAGAACAGGCCGGCCAGCGTCTCACCGCCGGCGCCGGCATCGGGCACCGCGGGTGCCGCGACCAGGTCTTCGTAGCGTCGCATGCCCTCGGGCGGCGCATCGTCGTCGAGATAGAACACAGCCTTGACCGTCGACAGCGTGCCCGCCAGCGCGGTTGCGTGTGACTTCATGGCGCCATCGATGAACAGCACGCGGGCGCCGGAGTCCTCAAGGATGTACTGGACCTCCGGTGTCGCCAGTCGCGTGTTGACCGGCACCATCGCTGCGCCCAGCCAGGGGATGGCGTACATCAGCTCGTAGTAGCGGTCGCTATTGAGCGCCAGGATCGCGACGCGGTCGCCGGGTTGGACGCCGGCCGCGTGCAGGCCGCCGGCGACGCGTGCCACGCGCTCGACCGTCTGCGACCAGATGCGCCGCCGGTCGCGGAACACGGTGGACTTTTCCCGCGGCCGGATCTGGCCCGCGCGTCGCAATCCCTGTGTCAGGTACATTGAGCCGCCCTGTCTGCGTTTCTTCCTCTCGCTATGGAGTTGTCTTTACCGGTTCACGTCAAGGACGTTCGCGCGGGACCGGTTTGCTGAGCGGAAGCTCGCTCGCTCTCGGTCTCCGTCAAGGCCAGTTCCTTGCCGTGCGTTTCCATGCCCAGGAAGGTGAACGCAAGGCCCACGGCCAGTCCGCAGCCGGCCAGGAACAGGAAGGCCGGCGTCACTGCCTCGGCCGTAGCCTTGGGCGACACGAAATTGCCGGTGCCCGCGATCAGCGCCAGGCACAGCGGGCCCGCGATCTTGCCGACGCCGTTGGCGGCCTGGGCGACGCCCACGCCGCGCGCGGCCAGCCGGACCGGGAAGATCTCGGCCGAGTAGGGGCCGATGTTGGAGAAGCCGCCGTCAAAGAACAGCGCGCCCAGCACGATCATGATCATGAACACCGGCCAGCCGGCGGCGAACTGATCGTAGAACAGGCCAGCGGCGCCCAAGGTGATGGCGATCCCGTAGCCCATGATCTCGCCGCTGCGCCGCCGGCCGATGCGCAGCGGCATCACCGTGAACAGGACGCGGCCCAGGATGCCGCTCAGGCTGACATAGATGAAGAGATGCGCCGCCTCCTT
>DATEIF010000074.1:0-8204 GCA_035279205.1 Vineibacter sp. | reverse complement strand
CATCGACGTGGCGGCGTCGGCGCCGCGCGCGGTGGCGATCACGCGATGGGTCCGCACCGGGCGCGAGATGTTCTTGACCTGCTGATCGCCCAGATCGGTGAAATCGAAACCGACCTTGCCCTCGACGGCGTCGCGCACGCGTGACGAGACGATCACGGTGCCGGGCTCGGCCAGCGCCTGGATGCGCGCCGCCACGTTCACCTCGTCGCCGAAGATGTTGTCGCCGTCGACGATGACCTCGCCGATGTTGAGGCCGATCCGCAGCAGGACGTGGCGCTCCGGCGGTCGACCGGCGTTGCGTTGCGCCATCACCGCCTGCAGTTCCATGGCGCAGCGTACCGCCGCCACGGCGCTGCCGAACTCCACCAGCATGGCATCGCCGGCCGTGTTCACCAGCCGCCCGGCATGACGCCCCAGCGCCGGCAGCCAGACGCTGTCGAACAGAATCTTCAGCTCGCGGAAGGTGCGGGTCTCCGCCCCTTCCATGAGCCGGCTGTAGCCGACCACGTCAGCGTGCAGGATGGCGGCCAGGCGCCGGTCCATCGCGTCAGGGCTCCTTCATCTCGAAATACGTAATCTCATTCGGCCGATCGATATACCACGCCGTGGTCGGCGCCACCTGCCCCGGCGGCACGACGGCGGGTCCCGTCGGTTCGAGCAGCAGCCAGGCCCGGCCGCCGTAGGTGACCGCGGCATCGCCTTCCCGTGGCGGCAGGTCGACCGCGAGCGCGACATGCTGCGGCAGGGTGACGAACAGCAACCGCCGGTCCGGCGTCAGGGTGCGCAGGATCGCCGCCAGCGCCACCGTCTTGCTGTCGCAGTCGCCGCGGTTGAGCTTGAACATCGCCGCCGGCGGCGCGTACTCGATGCCACCGGTGGTGCGGGCATCGGTCAGGTCGTCGTAAGGGATGGCCTGCACGAAGTTCAGCGCCCGGGCCAGCCGGCTGCGTTCATCGGCGCCCGGAGTCTGCGCCGCCAGCGCCCGGGCCAACGGCCGCAGGCCGGGCACATTGCGCCGCGTCGCTTCCGGATAATCCATGTGAATGGCCGGACCGACGGCGCGGCGGGCGTGCTTGCGCAGCCACGCCTGGCGGGCGGTTTCGATGATGTCGTCCATGCGCGCGTTGAAGGCGTCGCGCTTGGCCGCGCTGTCGGCGAAGATCAGGAAGGACATGCCATCGCCGACCCGCTTCGCCTGCAGGGTCACGCCGGCCTGTTTCGCCTCGCGCGCCAGCGCCGCCTCGACATGGCCGTAGAGCTGCGGGATCGAATAGTCGCGAAACAGCGCCATCGCGGCTTCGATGTCGGCGGACGGCAGCTGGAAGACGAGATTATGCGATGCGCCGTCGGCGTCCTTGAAGGTGTAGGAAAACTGGATGTCAGCGCCGATCGCGCGCTGGGTGAAGGCGCTCTGCTGTGCCAGCGCCGCGGGCGCACTGCACGCCAGGACCAGGCCTAGGCAGGCAAGTGTCGCGGCGCGCCGCAGTGCGCCCCTCGCCGGCACCACCCTGCCGACGGCGATCGGCAACCGATCCAGCCCCACCATTGGCCCGCAAGCCCGCTCCATGTCCCGCCAACCGTCGTCGCTGCACAATGACAACCGCGCCGATATCGCACAAGCGGCGGGGTCGTTGCCAGTCGGGCGTGCCGTCTACTGCCGGCGCAGGTTCAAGGTGCACTGGGGTCGGAAGATCTCCGGCCGGCCGCCCAACGTGCGCGCCGTTCCGGTGATGGCAAGCGAATCGCCGGCCGGACGTCCGCGCAGCGACGCTGCCCACTCGCGGCCTTCCTGGCCGATCCACTCGAGATCGGACACCACCGAGCTCTCGCTGATACGCATTGTGATCTTCATGCCCTGGACCGTGGCGCGCCCCTGGCCGGCCGCCACCGGCATAGTCACGGCGCCCTTGGGTCCGCCGGGATAGCACTCGACCACGCCGGTCCAGGTGCCGTCGACACCGCCCTGTGGCCGTCGTGCCGCTTCCTCCTGCTGTCGCCTGGCATCGGCCTCGGCCTTGCGGCGGGCTTCTTCCGCCGCCCGGCGGCGCGCTTCCTCTTCCTGTTGCTGTCGCCGCGCCTGGCCGTCGGCATCCGCCTTGCGACGCGCTTCTTCGGCGGCCCGACGACGCGCCTCTTCATCCTGCTGGCGCCGCGCCTCCGCCTCGGCGTTGCGGCGCGCCTCCTCGGCGGCCCGACGGCGTGCCTCCTCCGCCGCCTGCTGCTGGCGCGCGGCCTCAGCCTGACGGCGGGCGTCTTCCTGCTGGCGTTGCGCAGCTTCCTGTTCGAGCTGCGCCTGGCGTTTGGCCTCCTCCTCGGCGCGACGCTGCGCCAGCTCGGCGTCGCGGCGGGCCTGTTCCTCCGCCTCGCGACGGGCCTGCTCTTCCGCCTGACGTCGCGCTTGCTCTTCGGCCTGACGCCGTGCCTGTTCCTCGGCCTGCCGACGCGCCTCGGCCTGACGCTGTGCCTCGAGCTCACGCTGCCGCGCTTCGGCCGCCAGGCGCTCGGCTTCAGCCCGCTCCTGGGCATCACGGACATAGACGTAACCGCCACCCGCGACACCCGCCACCAGCAGCAGCACGGCGCCCGCGATCGCCCATCGCCTGAGAGCACCCGGTCGCGACGGTTGCGCCGGCGCAACGGGGCGCGACACCCGTGTCCTCGTCTCACGCGGCGGCGGCGCCGACGGCAGCACCGGTGCCACTACCGTCGGTGGACCATCGAGCAGCATCGGCCGCCAGGCCGCGATCGTGGCCGGCCGATCCTGCGCCTTCAGGGCCAATCCGGCATCGATGCCCGCCAGCAGCCGCGGTGAATAACGGCCGGCGGCCGCCTGCGACGCCGGCACCAGCCGATCGTCCAGCAGCCGTTCCATCGCCGTCGGCGGCATGGTGCCGGTGACGCACTGATAGAGAGTCGCCGACAGCGCATAGATATCCGTGTAGGGACCCTGTGTCGTGGAGGTGAACTGTTCCGCCGCGGCGTACCCCGGGGTATAGACCGCCGTCATCGCCTGCGTGCGCCCTGCGACGGCGCTGCGTGCCGCACCGAAATCGAGCAGCGTCGGCTGCCCTTCGGCATCGAGCGTGATGTTCGACGGCTTGATGTCGCGATGCAGGATACCGGCGCCGTGCACGCTCTCCAGGCCGTCGAGCAGTGGCTTCAACAGTTGCTCGGTCACCTCCGGTGACAGCCGCCCGTCACGCTTGAGGCGCGCCTCCAGTGTCTCGCCGCGCAACAGCTCCATCACCATGTAGGCGGTGCCGTTGGCCTCGAGAAAATCGTAGACGCGCACAATGGCAGGCGCGTTCTCGAACCGCGCCAAGGTCTGGGCTTCGGCCAGGAAGCGCTCGCGCCCCCAGCGGAAGTCGTCGGCCAGGCGGGTCGAGCGCGGCAGGACCTGGGTGCCGCCATGACGCACCGCCAGCGCCGCCGGCAGATACTCCTTCACTGCGACGGCGCGATCGAGCTGCGCATCGTGGGCGCGGTACGTGATGCCGAACGTGCCCTGGCCCAGGGTCTCGATCAGCTGATAGCGCGCCAGCGGATAGCCAGCCGGCAGCGACACGAAATCATCGCCGCTGACGACGTCGCCGGATCGGGGTGGGCTGGTACGCGTGTCGTCCAAGGGCGGCTCCTGTGCCGTCAAGCCGGCTGCCGCAAGCGAACGCGAAGTATGACAAAATGAGCGTCAACTCACAAGCGATATAGGTGTGGTCACCAAGGCACTTACGCACCGAGCGGCCAGACCGAGAAGTTCTGGGCGTCGAGGAACCGCGCGGTCTGCGGCGCCACGCGGCCGACGGGGGCCATGGCCGGCCCGGCGGCCTCGAGCGCAATGAACACCCGGCCGTCGCGTCGTACCCAGGCATCGCCCTCGTGCCAGGGCACGTCAACGCCGAGAATGGCGTGTCCCGGCATGGTCGCCATGGCGCTGCGCCGCCCCGGGGCCACGGCGCGCAGCACGCAGGCCAGCGCCACGGCCTTGCTGTCGCAGTCGCCCCGGTTGATGTCCAGCAGCGTCGGCGGTGGCGCAAAGTCGTAGCCGCCATTGCGCACGCGATCGCTCAGCTCGTCGTAGGGGATGGCCTGGAAGAACGACAGGGCCAGCGCCACGCGGGCGCGCTCGTCGGCGCCGCCGGCGATCGCCAGCAGCGCCTGGGCCAGCGGCCACAAGGCGCGGGTATAGCGACGGGTGGCCGCCGGGTAGTCGACCGAGATGGTATTGCCATCGACGCGGCGCAGGTAGGCCGACGTATAGCGCGCCTTGTTCTGCTCGATT
This sequence comes from Vineibacter sp., assembly GCA_035279205.1. Taxonomy (GTDB): domain Bacteria; phylum Pseudomonadota; class Alphaproteobacteria; order Reyranellales; family Reyranellaceae; genus Vineibacter. The sequence goes on along the minus strand of DATEIF010000074.1, from coordinate 3,925 downwards.
GTCTGTTTGACCTGCTGATTGGCATCGGCCAGCAGGTGCTGCGGGCCGTTCAAGCGATAGGCAATACCCACGGTATCGACGGCCATGGGCCGACGCTCGATCTGAAGCTTCACCTCCGCCCATCCCGCGGCCGTCAGACGGATTGCCGCCTCCAGATGATCGCGCAATCCCTCCAGCGAGAACTCGCGGAACAGCCGCGCCGCCTGGTCGATCTCCGTCGCCGACAGCGCGAACGTGATGTCGCGTTCGCGCTGTTCGTGGTCGAGCCAGCGGATCCGATACTGACTCTGATCGGCGTAGCGCTGGCGCTGGAACGACAGCTGCCGCGCCGCCAGCGGCGAGGGCAGCCATGAAACCGCCAGCCCGGCGCCTCCCGCCAGCAGGGCGCGGCGGCGCAGGGACATGGGTCAGCGCCCCCGGAAGACCGGCTTGCGCTTGTCGTTGACGGCGGCGATCCCCTCGACCAGATCGTCCGACATCGCGCAGGTGCGAATGCGTTGGCGGATGACGTCCTCATCGAAGACGGCGCAGGCAATGTCGTTGATCGAGGCCTTCATGCCGGTAAGCGACAGCGGCGCCAGGCCGCCAATGGTGGTGGCAAGCCCATCGATCTTGGCGGCAAATGCCGCGCGATCGACCAGCCAGTCGATGTAGCCGATGCGGTGCAACTCGGCATCGTCGAACTCCTCGGCCAGCAGCAGGAACCGCTTGGCAACGCCGGGACCGAGCCGCTCCGTGAAACGCCGCAGGCCGCTGGGATAATAGTGCAGCCCCAGGCGCCCGGCCGGCAGGAAGGCGCGCATGCCGCGGATGCCGATGCGGAAGTCGCAGGCCAGCGCCAAGTCGGTGCCGCCGCCATAGACGCTGCCGTTGAGCGCCCCGATGGTGGGTACGCGGCTGGCCTCCAGGCGGTCGCACAGCACCTCGAAGCCGTAGCGCCTTCCGTCGCCACCGTCCTCGTTGCCGGACGCCGCGCCGGGCTTCAACGAGCCCAGATCGAAGCCGGCGCAGAACGTCTTTTCGCCGGCGCCGGTGACGACCAGCAGGCGGACATCGGTCGCCGTCTCGATCGTGTCGAGATGCCCGATGAAGGCCTTGATGTCGGCCGGCGCCAGCCGGTTGTGAACAGCCGGATTGTTGAGGGTGATGGTGGCCCGCGGGCCGTCGATGGTCAGCAGAATATGCTCGCTCATGGCGCCATTTTATCGCGAGTCACCCGGCCTGCGCCATGGTCAGGAAACATTGCCGACCTGCCCGCCCACACCTATGGTGCGCGAAAGATCAGCAAGCAGCCGAGGCGCCGCCATGACCTACACCGCACCGCTCGCCGACATCCGCTTCACCCTGCGCGAGGTCGCCGGGCAGGCCGCGGTCGGCGCCCTGCCCGGCTACGAGAACGCCACCGAGGACATGATCGATGCGGTGCTGGAGGAGGCCGGCAAGCTGTCGGGCAATGCGCTGGCGCCGCTGAACCGCATCGGCGACCAGCAGGGCGTCAAGCTCGAGAACGGCGTGGTGCGCACACCGGACGGCTTCGCCGGCGTCTACCAGCAGTTCATCGACGGTGGCTGGAACTCGCTGCCGTTCGACCCCGAATACGGCGGCCAGGGCATGCCGTGGCTGCTGGCGACCGCGGTGCAGGAGATGTGGCAGTCGGCCAACATGGGCTTCGGGCTGGTGCTGCTGCTGAACCAGGGCGCCATCGATGCCATCCACCATCACGGCTCGGCCGAGCAGAAAGCAACCTACCTGCCCAAGATGGTGTCCGGCGCCTGGACCGGCACGATGAACCTCACCGAGCCGCAGGCCGGTTCCGACCTGGCGCAACTGCGCAGCCGCGCCATACCTCAGGGCGATCACTACCTGGTATCCGGTCAGAAGATTTTCATCACCTACGGCGAGCACGACATGGCCGAGAACATCGTGCACCTGGTGCTGGCGCGCACGCCCGACGCGCCGCCGGGCGTGCGCGGCATCTCGCTGTTCATCGTGCCCAAGTTCCTGCCCAATGCCGATGGCACGCCCGGCAAGCGCAACGACGTGCGCTGCGTGTCGGTCGAGCACAAGCTCGGCATCCATGCCAGCCCGACCTGCGTGATGTCGTTCGGCGACGATGGCGGCGCCATCGGCTGGCGCATCGGCGAGGAAGGCCGCGGCCTCTCCTACATGTTCACCATGATGAACAACGCGCGGCTGGCAGTGGGCGTGCAGGGCCTGGCCATCGCGGAGCGCGCCTATCAGCAGGCCGTCGCCTATGCGCGCACGCGGGTGCAGTCCAAGGACGACACCAAGCCCGACCCCAAGCCCGTCGCCATCGTGCGACATGCCGACATCCGGCGCATGCTGATGATGATGCGCAGCCAGATCGAGGCCATGCGCGGCCTGGGCTACTACACCGCCGCCGGTATCGATTGCGCGCTGAAGCACCCCGATGCCGAGACGCGGCGCCTGGCGCAGGACCGTGTCGATCTGCTGATCCCGATCGTGAAGGCATGGTTCACCGATCTCGGCAACGAAATCGCGTCGCTGGGCGTGCAGGTGCATGGCGGCATGGGCTTCATCGAGGAGACCGGCGCCGCGCAGCATCTGCGCGATGCCCGCATTCTGCCGATCTACGAGGGTACCAACGGCATCCAGGCGCGCGACCTGGTCGGCCGCAAGGTCGCCAAGGACGGCGGTGAGACCATGCGCGGCCTGACCGCCGAAATGCGCACCTTGGCGACCGAGCTTGAAGTGGTGCCGGGCGACGACACCGCGGTGCTGGCGGATGCCATCGGCAAGGCGGCCGATGCCCTGGACGACGCCACGGCCTGGGTGGCCGAGACCGGCAAGAGCGACATCGGCGCCGCACTCGCCGGCTCGGCGCCGTTCCTGCGCCTGGCCGGCACGGCGCTGGGCGGCTGGCTGTTGGCCAAGGGCGCACTGGTGGCGCACCGGCACCTGGCCGGCCGCGAGGGCGACCCGGCCTTCAACGAGGCCAAGGTCGTCACCGCGCGCTTCTATGCCGAAGTGGTGCTGCCGCCGGCGCTGGCCCAGCTCGAGCCGCTCAAGAGCGCCGGCCGCACCGTGTTCGCCTTGGCCGAAGAGCAGTTCTAGCCTGGGAGCGCGGGCGTCTCGCCCGCATTGGCGCGTAGCGCCAAGACATGAGCGGGCCAGAGGCCCGCGCTCCCAGGGATAACGCGGTTCAACCCATGACTGTCGCAACAGCCCCTGGCCTCATCGAGCTTCCTGAAGACCAGGCGCGTGCCTTCGCCGGGTCGTTCGACCTTGCGCACCTGACGCGTGACTTTCTCGACGATCCCTTCCCGCGCTACCACGCCCTGCGCCGCTTCGCGCCGGTCAAGCACCTGCCCGACGGCAGCGTGTTCCTGAGCCGTTACGCCGACATCCAGCTCTGCTATCGCGATGCGCGCATGAGCTCGGACAAGAAGGCCGAGTTCGGCCCGAAGTTCGGTGTCGGCACGCCGCTCTACCGCCATCACACCACCAGCCTGGTCTTCAACGATCCGCCGCTGCATACGCGCGTGCGCAAGCTGCTGGCTGCCGCCTTCACGCCGCGCGCGCTCAAGGCGCTGGAACCGCGTGTTGCAGCCATCGTCGATCACCTGCTCGACCAGGCCGCCGACGCCGGGCGCATGGATGTGATCGAGGATTTCGGCTTCGCGCTGCCGGTCGAGGTGATCTGCGACATGCTGGGCGTGCCACGCGCCGAGCGCGATCCGTTCCGCCGCTATTCGCTGGCCATCCTGGGTGCGCTCGAGCCGGTCATCTCGGCCGAGAAACAGCAGATCGGCAATGATGCCGTGGCGGAGTTCTCGGCCTATCTCGACGACCTGATCGCCGAGCGGCGCAAGCGGCCCGCCGACGACAACGACGTGCTGGGCACGCTGATCCATGGCGAAGTCGATGGTGAGCGTCTGACGCA
>DATEIF010000073.1:0-17440 GCA_035279205.1 Vineibacter sp. | reverse complement strand
GCTGCCTACTATTGCGCGCTGCGCCGCCTGGACCGGCGATATGGGGATCTGTGCGTAGCGCGGACCACAGACGCCGAACAGGCCAGCCCTGACATCGCGCTGGGCCTGTTCTGGGGCCGGCGCGATCGGCCCGTCCGCTAGTCCCAGAGTCAACCCACTCGGTGGCGAAATTTTGTGTCCCGTGAGCTGATCATAAATCGGTCAAGGACTCGGTGCGCTGTGACCACGTTTATCGGTGTGCAGAGTTTCGTCTTCTGGTCGTTAAAACCGAACGTTATCTCTCAGATTTGTTCCTGATATGTACTTTAACAAATTTGCAGTGAAAGCCTGTTGTTCACGTTCCATTGACATGATGTTCATAAAATAACGGGATTTTTGCGCAAAAATGCAAATATACGTGAATTTTAGAACAAAACAAGAATATAAATTTCATGGACCGTTATGACGAGGGATTGGGGGCTCAAGGCATGCCGTTGCCCATTGCGCAGCCACTCACATCATCCACCGGACCGCCCACACCCACCCAAGCGCAGACGGCATCGCGGCAGGAGGAGGGTCAAGAACACAGCCGGCACGGTGATCACCCGACCGGCCCTTCGCACGAGCGCTTCTCTTGGGCCCCACGAGGGACCTTATCCAGGATTGGATAACAGGGCGCCGCCTGCACAGGCCAGTGACACCGCTGACGGAGATCGACGCGTCGGCTCGAATCCGGATCGACGATGTTCGTAAGAACGCCGATGCGCTTGCGTCATCGTCAACATCGTGTTCCCCTACGCTCATCGAATGAATGCTCGTCTCCTTGTCGCTGTTGTAGCGTGCTGCGTCGCGTTGGGAAGCGGCGTGCGCGCCGAAACAATCATGTCGGGTACAGCGGCCGGCCTCGATGAAGATTCGATCGCTCTTCAAGGCCAACGCGTGCGGCTGTGGGGCGTCGATGCGCCCAGTGTCGACCAAACCTGCAAGCGTGGCGGCAAGAGCTGGACATGCGGCCGCGATGCGGCGCGAGCGCTCAGCAATCTGGTCACCGGCAAGACGGTGCGCTGCCTGGTGATCGTCGAAGACAAGCTGCGGCGGCTGATCGTCGGTGACTGCACATTGGGTGGCGAGAGCCTGTCGCGCTGGATGGTGCGCAACGGCTGGGCGGTGATGAATCCTCGCCAGACCGACGCCTACGCCAAGGAAGAAGCGGAAGCCAAGGACGCCAAGCGCGGCATCTGGGCGAGCGAATTCGAGATGCCCTGGGACTGGCGCATCCGCCAGCGGATGAAGGGCAAGGCGCCGTAGGGCTCTTCACTTCTCCCGCTTGCGGGAGCGGTCGGCGGGCGCGAAAGCGCCCGCCGGGTGAGGTCAACGCACGAGGCGCCGCGTCTGTAATCCCTCACCCTCCCATGGCGCATGGCGCCATGAGCCCCTCCCTCTCCCGCTTGCGGAAGAGGGGTCAAACGCTAACTCTTCACCGCCCGGATCGCTTCCCAGATGCGGTGCGGCGTGGCCGGCATCTGGATGTTGCGCACGCCCAGCGGCCATAGCGCATCCATGATCGCGTTCAGGGTCGTGGGCGTGGAGCCCACGGTGCCCGATTCGCCGACACCCTTGACGCCCAGCGGGTTGCTCTTGGCTGGCACCGAATCGTCGAGCGTGTTGTTGAACGTGGGCAGGTCGTCGGCCCGCGGCATGGCGTAGTCCATGAACGAGCCGGTGACCAGCTGGCCGCTGTCGGCGTCGTAGACGGCGCCTTCGAGCAGAGCCTGGCCGATGCCCTGGGCCGCGCCGCCATGGATCTGGCCGAACACGATCGGCCGGTGCAGCGGCCGGCCAACATCGTCGACCGTGGTGTAGCGGGCGATCTCGACCTTGCCGGTGTCGGGATCGACCTCGACCTCGGCGACATGCGCGCCGTTGGGCCAGGCGATGCCGTCGACGGTGTTGACGTTCTCGATGAAGATCCGCCGATCCGGCTGGCGGGCAGCGAGCGCAAAGAGGTCGATCGAGCGGTCGGTGCCGACGATGCGGAAGGTGCCGGCATCGTACTGGATGTCGCCCGCAGCCGCTTCCAGGGCGTCGGCGGCCAGCTCCTTGCCGGCGTCGAGAAGCTTCTGCGTGCCCGACGCCACGGCCGAGCCGCCGATATAGGCCGAGCGCGAGCCCATCGAGCCGACGCCGCCGACCCGGTCCGAATCGCCCATGGCGATCTCGATCTTGCCGGCGTCGATGCCCAGCAGCTCGGCGGCGAGCTGGGTGAAGCTGGTCTGCAGCCCCTGCCCCATCCCCTGGGTGCCCATCCAGATCCGCAGCTTGCCGTCGCCCAGCACCTCGTAGTGGGCCATTTCGTTCAGCACGTTGGCCGACGTCCATTCGACGTAGGTTGCAAGCCCGCGCCCATAGAGCTTGCCGCGGGCCTCGGCGGCCGCCTTGCGGACGGCGAACCCATCCCAGTCGGCGGTCGCCAGCACCTTGGTGAGAAACAGGTCGAAATCGCCCGAATCGTACTTCTCGCCCATCGCCGTGGTGTAGGGCATCTGCGACGGCTTCACGAAATTGCGCCGCCGCAGCTCGGCCGGATCGATGCCAGTCTGGCGCGCCGCCGTGTCCATCAGCCGCTCGAGGTCGAGGATGCACTCCGGCCGACCGGCGCCGCGGTAGGCGCCAATGGTCGCCGTGTTGGTCAACACGCAGGCCAGCCGCAGGTCGAGCGTCGGGATGTCGTAGGTGCCGGTCACGACCTTGGGACCGACGAACAGCGGGATCACCACGCCGGCGCGTGCCGGATAGGCGCCGATATTGGCCCACGCCTCCAGGCGCAGCCCCAGGATGCGGCCGTCCTTGTCGAGCGCCAGCGACGCCCGGTGCAGCTGATCGCGGCCCGCCGTGGTACCGGCGAACTCCTCGCCGCGATCGGCCCGCCACTTCACCGGCCGCTTCAGCACCTTGCAGGCCCACACCGCCACCGACTCGTCGGGCTGGATGCCGACCTTCATGCCGAAGCCGCCGCCGATATCGCGCACCAGCACGCGCAACTTGTCCTTCGGCATCTTCAGGATCGTCTCGCACAGCGTGTCGCGGGTCACCGACGGGTTCTGGCTGCCGATGTGAACGACAATGCGATCGCCATCCCACTCCGCCAGGACGGCGCGGGGCTCCATGGCGTTGACGATCAGCCGCTGATGCTCGATCTCCAGCGACACCACGTGGGCCGCCGCCTTGAACGCCGCATCCGTCTTGGCCTGATCGCCGAACCGGTTGACGCCGATGATGTTGCCAGGCGCGTCGTGCCACACCAGCGGCGCGCCGTCGGCCAGCGCCGCCTTGGTGTCGGTCACCGAGGGCAGCATGTCGTACTCGATCGCGACCAGCTCGGCGGCGTCCTGCGCCTGCGCCCGCGTGCTCGCGATCACCGCCACCACCGGCTCGCCGACATGGCGCACCACCTCGTGCGCCAGCGAGCGGCGCGGCGTCATCTCGGGCTTCTGGCCGTCGGCGCGCGGGAACATGGCCGGGAAGGCAAACGTGCCGACGCCCTCGACCGCCATGTCGGCCCAGGTATAGACCGCCACCACGCCGGGTGCCGCTTTCGCCGCCGACGTGTCGATCGACGTGATGGTCGCGTGGGCGTGCGGCGAGCGCACCAGCACCATTTCGACCTGGTCGGGCCGCGAGAGGTTGTCGGCGAAACCGCCCTTGCCGGTCAGCAACCGCTGGTCCTCAACACGACTGATGTACTGCGCCTTACCAAACGCCGCCATGGCTCGCTCCGCGAAACATCTAGGGAAAAAGGTCGCGGACTATAGCGGCTGGCACGCCAAGGGAAACAGCTTCCAGCATGCCGCGTCCGGCGAATGCCGACTGTCCGTGCATGCGCCGTGCCAAAGGGCGCCAGCGTTTCATCCGTAGCGCAGCTGCAACACCAATCGGTCGTGACGCACGGGCGGCAATGCCTTGTGAAAACCGAAGGGATCTTCGAGGAACCCGAAGCCGGCGGGACCTTCGACCACGATCTGGCGATCGGCTCCGTAGTACGCCGCCAGCGCCGGCTCGTCGCGAAACGCGGAGGCCAGCAGGAAGCGCAGCGGTTTGTCGCGGGCGGAGCCGGGAACCATGACATGCGCGCCGGAGTGCCGATCGCTGGGTGTCAGGTAGAAATAGACGTAGACTCCGTTGAACCATGGCACGTCGTAGTGGAAGTCGATGGTCTGGCCGAGCGCGCGCCGCGTGTCATCGGAAAGCGCCGCGGCGAAACTCCAGAACAGGCGCACGCGCGGTTGCGGCGGGTGATACCCCAGGAAAGCGCACGCCGCCTCCTGCAATCGCGGATCATTGCGGATGGTCGTCACGGCGGTGCAATCCGTCGGACGTCGCATATCCGCGACCGGCACGGGCTGGCCGTCGGCCAGCCTGCCGTGGCGTATATCGACATAGCGGAAACTCTCGTCGAAACCGGGGCGCGCGCAGGCCGCCTGCTCGGCGAAGCCAACGATCGCCGCCACCATTTCAGCCGGCAGGCGCAGGCCCCGATACAGACCGCGCGTGCGCAACTCGGCGCTGGAAACGTGTGATGCGAGTGCAGGAAAGAGCGTGTTCCGTTCGACCCGCTCAAAGGGCGCACGCGGCATGCCGACGTGCGCTGCAAGCCAACTGTAGACGCGCCGCATGGTCGGAAAGCGGCCGACCACCCGATGCGGGTGATACCAATAGCGCCAGCGCTTCGGAAAATCTCGCACACCGTACCCCACACTCTGGACCAGCGTTGGGACGCGATTCTTAGTGGCAGCGATCACGGATATCCGTGTCATTTCGATGTTCGATGCCATTGGCTTCGACATCGGAATCATCGAACAATTCGATGGCGTGACCGCATGCTGACGAACAGTTCCGTTCAAGGATGGCCGATGTCAGCTTCCAATTTTTCGCGGATCGTCGTGATCAGAATTTCCTGCAATTTCCGCGCCGCCGCACTCTGCTTTCCCTCGGCATGGTGCAGAAGCAGGCGCAGGGTGCCGGATGGAAGCGGCGGCAGGCCATCCTGATCACCCAGGACGATCAAAGGCGATCTCAGGCCGATCGGGGTCCGCATCGTCACGCCCAGCCCAGCTTCGACGGCCGACCATTGACTGGAAAGAGAGGGACTGGAGAAGGCCAGTCGCCACGGCACCCCTTTTGCTTCGAGCGCTTGCACCGCCACGCGTCTGAATTCGCACGGCGGCTCGAACACCACCAGCGGGACGCGGTCGGCGCTCTGCCAGGACCGCTCGTTGGTGCCAATCCAGACCATGGGAACGCGTCCCAGATCGATGGCGCCGCGCGTGTTCTTTTCGCCGAACGTCAGCGCAAAATCGAGCTTCTGGCGCGCCAACGCATCGAGGAGCACCGCGTTGCGATCGGCCTTCACCTCGATGACGATCGAGGGGTGAGCGCGCCCGAAGCGGGCCAGGATCTTCGTCAGCCAGCCATCGGCGAAGTCCTGTGAAATCCCCAGACGCACCGAGCCGGCCAGCCGCAGAGTCGTGACCGCCGTCACCGTCTCGTCGTTCAGCTCCAGCAGGCGACGCGCATAGGACAGCAGCACGTCGCCGCCGTCGGTCAGGGCAAGACCGCGGCCGTTCTTCTGAAAAAGCGGCGCGCCGGTCACGTCTTCCAGCCGCCGCAGCTGCAGGCTGACGGCCGGTTGCGAGCGACCCACCCGCTGCGCCGCGCGCGCCACGCCGCCCAGATCGACGACGGCGACAAATGTGCGCAACAGCGCGACATCGAGATTGACGCGCGTCGCCTCGATGGATTGGGCAGCAGTGCTCGGCCGTTTCATCGGGTTCCGTCTCCGGAAATACATTAACGTCTATGATATAATCGTTTTACAATATAAATTTTTTTAAATGCATTGACGATGACTAGATTGGCCTCAGACGCTGCTACCAACGGAGTCAGGCCATGATCGCGATGCAGTACGGCTTCGTGCTTCCCGCCGACTATGACATGTCGATCATCCAGCGGCGGATCGCCGAAAAAGGCCATCTGCTGGATGATTTCCCTGATCTGCGGTTCAAGGCTTATCTGTTCGCCGACCGCCGCAAGGGCCACCTGCAGAGCGCCGAGAACCTCTACGCACCTTTCTACGTGTGGAACAACACGGCCGGGATGAACGCGTTCTTGTGTGGCCCTGGCTTCGTCGGCGTGACGCAATCCTTCGGCTGGCCCGCGGTCAGGACCTGGTCGGTGTTGCACGCGCAACTGTCGGCGCAGATCCATCGCGCCATCTTCGCCACAAGCGAGATGTCAGCGACGGCGCCCTACGCGTCGCTCGATGAGCTGCGCAAACGCGAGAGCGACGACGCCCTGACGGACGTCGAGCGCCTCGGCGCCCTGGGATCGGTCGTCGCCTTCGAACCGACGACCTGGACCCGCGTGCGCCTGCGGCTGTGGGGCGAGGTCCGGGCGGTGGCGGCGCGCGACGGCCTGCAGGCCTACGATATCGGCCACATGTCGACGCCGGGCCTTGCCCGGCCGTCGAGGGCCGCCTGAGGCGAGGCGCGACACCTCACGCCGCTCGCGCATCCTCGCGGATCATGGCGGCGCCCTTTTCGGCGATCATGATGGTGGGCGCGTTGGTGTTGGTGGTGGTGACGGCGGGCATAATCGACGCATCGATCACGCGCAAGCACTCGATACCCCGAACACGCAAGCGGGAATCGACGACCGCCAGGGGATCCTCGCCCATGCGACAGGTGCCGACCGGATGATAGACGGTGTTGCCGGTGCGGCGCGCGAAGTCGGCGAGGCTGTCGTCCGACTCGACCTGCCGTCCGGGCACCGTTTCCTCGACGCGGTGCGGCGCGAACGCCGGTGCGGCGAAGATGCGCCGCGCATGGCGGATACCGGCGATCAGGACCTGCATGTCGGCGGGCACTGAAAGATAGTTCGGCCGGATAACCGGCCGCGCCAGCGGATCGGGTGAGGCGGCCATGATCGTACCGCGGCTTTCCGGCCGCGCGATCGAGCAGGCGATGGTCATGCCGGGTACGCGTTCCAGATCACCAAAGCGCTGCTCATCGTAGCTGGCCGGCGAGAACAGGAGCTGGATGTCGGGGCTGGCGAGCCCTTCGCGGCTGCGGCACAGGACCATGGCGCTGCTGACACCGAAGGTCAGCGCACCGCGCCCCACGGTCAGCCAACGCGCCACCTCGCCAGCCAATCGCAGGCCGCGCGAGAGCTCGTTGATCGACACGGCGCCTTTCACACGTTGCGAAACGCGTGCGCAGTAGTGGTCGGAGAGATTGGCGCCGACACCGGGCAAATCATGCGCAACAGAAACGCCGATCGATTGCAGATGCGATCCCGGCCCGATGCCCGACACCTGCAGCAGGTGCGGCGAGTTCACGGTGCCGCCCGACAGGATCACCTCGCGCGCCGCGTGGATCTGGCGCTCCTGGCCGTTCTGGCGAATGGCGACGCCCGTGCAACGCCTGCCGTCGAACAGCAGTCGCGTCGCGACCGCGTTGGTCTCGACCTGCAGGTTGGCACGCCCGCGGGCAGCGCGCAGAAACGTCGTCGCTGTCGATCCGCGGAAGCGGCCGTTGCGCGACATCTGGGAGTAGCCGACGCCCTCCTGCTGCGGGCCGTTGAGGTCTGGCGTGAGCGCAAAGCCGGCCTGTTGGGCGGCTTCGACAAAGCGATGCGTCAACGGCAGGGTGGTGCGGTAGTCCTCGACCTGCAGCGGACCACCCTTGGCGCGATTGGGGCCGTCGCCCGATACATAGTTCTCCGATTTCATGAAATAGGGCAGCACATCGTCCCAGCCCCAGCCGCGGCAACCGCGCTGCGCCCAGCCTTCATAGTCCGCCGCATTGCCGCGGATATAGAGCATGCCGTTGATCGAGCTGCTGCCGCCCAGCACACGCCCGCGCGGCCAGTGGATCGAGCGATCGGCGGTGCCGGCCTCGGGCTCGGTGCCGTAGTTCCAGTTCACGGCGGGGTTGCGCAGCAGCTTCAGCACACCCGCCGGCACATGGATCCAGGGGTTCCGGTCACGCGGACCGGCCTCCAGCAGCACGACGCGAGCGCCATCTTCGCTCAGCCGGTTGGCCAGCACGCATCCGGCCGAGCCGGCACCGATGATCACGTAATCCGCCTGCATGGCGCGCAACCTCCCTCGTTGAGGCCATCGAGGCGGAGCTGTTGCGCGAAGGCAAGCACCGAATACGCTGCTCAGGGATGCGACGGACTCAATAGAAGTCGTAGATGCCTCGATTGAAGGCAGGCGGTGCCTTCCCCTGATTGTATCTTCCGCGGTCGTGCTCGCCGTCGTCCACGCCTTTGAGGCCCCATCGCATGACGTCCGACGATGCGCGCGCCGTCGGCTCCGACGTCGTTCGCATCAGCCAGTCCAGGCCGAGCCCTTCCAGAACCGTCTTGGTCCACTCGTAGCCGTGAACCATCGCCCGCATCTGGGCGGCGCTGACATCAGCATTGGCCACGGCCTGGCGTGCGAACAGGTAGTGCTCGGCCGCGGCGAGGTTCAGGTCCGCCGACCGGCCACGCTGTCGGCGCGTGTCACGGAGCTCGGTGAACGCCGCACGCAAGCGCTTCAGGAACTCCTGATTGGGATCGGCATTCCTGTCCGGCGGATTGTGCAGCCATGCCCCGTCGATGTACCTGTGAACGATCCGATCATCGACACCCAACATTTCCCCAAGCGTCGGGCCAGGGAAAGGAGGCGTACGCGGAAAGAGAGGCGTACGCGGAAAGGGAGGCGTGCCCATGAGTTCTGCCCTCCGACATCCACAGTGATCCGATGTCGGCATTGCAGGGCAGGCCGGCGGCAAGATTGTGAGCGATCGCGTTTCGATTGAAACGTGCAGGCGCTTGCGACCGCGAGTCGCCGCGTGTGCGCAGAGCGGGCGCACATGCCGGGCGCCCGATCTCCGTGCTCGCTCAGCGCTTCTTGCTCGCCTGCTGGGAGAATACGAAGTTGTCGAACGTATTCTCGGCGACGCGGAACCACAGATACTGCTCGTCGCGGAACGGCTTCCACGAGTCGTAGATCTTCTTGAACTTGGGATTCTTGGCCGCCATCTCGTCGTAGAGGTCGAGCGCGATATCGTAGGCAGCCGTCATCATGTCGCGCGGGAAAGGCCGCAGCTCGGCCCCGGCCGCGACCAGGCGGCGCAGGGCACCTGGGCTGCCGGCATCATACTTGGCCAGGGCCCAGTTCATCTGCTCGCTGGCCACAGCCTGGATGGCGGTGCGGTAGCTCGACGGCAGCTTCTCCCACTCCTTGAGGCTGCAGAACAGGCCGGTCTGCGTGCAGCCCTCCCACCAGCCGGGGTAATAGTAGTACTTGGCCACCTTGGCGAAGCCGAGCTTCTCGTCGTCATAGGGGCCAACCCATTCGGCGGCATCGATCGTGCCCTTTTCCAGCGCCGGGTAGATGTCGCCGCCGGCCACCTGCTGCGGCACCACGCCCAACCGGCTCAGCACCTGGCCGGCAAAGCCGGCGATGCGGAACTTCAGGCCCTTGAGGTCTTCCAGCGACTTGATCTCGCGGCGGAACCAGCCGCCCATCTGCGCCCCGGTATGGGCGATGGGCACGTAGACGCAGTTGTAGTCCTTCAAGAAGTCGTTGATCAGCTCCAGACCGCCGCCACAGATGATCCAGGCATTGTGCTGGCGCGTGTTCATGCCGAACGGCAAGGTGGTCGCGAACGAGAACGCCGGATCCTTGCCGACATAGTAGTAGCCGGCAGTCCAGCCCGACTCGACGGTGCCGTTCTGCACCGCATCGATGACTTGCAATGCCGGTACGATCTCGCCCGGTGCGAACCATTTGATCTGGAACTTGCCGTTGGTCAGCTCGCCGACGCGTTTGACGAACTCGTCGCTGACCGTGGTGGGAATATCCAGATTCTTGGGAAAGCTTGACGTCATCCGCCAGCGAACCTCGGGCTGCTCCTGCGCGATGGCCGGCGCGGCCACGGCATGCGCGGCGACCGCCGCCGAGCCGGCGCCGGCCGTCTTCATCAAACCCCGTCGTTTCATTGTGCTTGCCTATCCTCCACACGTCCCGATGACGTGTGCCGCCAGCCTAGCCCGCTTGGCACATGACCGGCGCACCGCCGGGTGCAGTGCTGCCGTGCGATGGTTGCGTGCCCGGTCTTCCCTCGCGACACGCCTCAGACTACGCTGCGTGCGACGACTCAAATCAGCGAAGGGGGATACCCATGCACAGGCGTGCCGTCCTTTGTGCTATCGGCAGTGTCGCATTGGCACTGGTGTGCGGTGGCGCGATCGCCCAGGACGCGGTGAAGGTCGGCCTCATCCTGCCGATGACCGGGCCGTTCGCATCCACCGGGCGGCAGATCGAGGCCGCGGTCAAGCTCTACATGGCGCAGCACGGCACCACGGCGGCGGGCAAGAAGATCGAGCTGATCGTCAAGGACGACACCGGTGTCGCCGATGTCACCAAGCGGCTGGCGCAGGAGCTGGTGGTCAATGACAAGGTCGCCTTCCTGGCCGGCTTCGGATTGACGCCGCTGGCGTTGGCGACGGCACCGATCGCCACCGAGGCCAAGGTGCCGCAGATCATCATGGCGGCCGGCACGTCGATCATCACCGAGCGCTCGCCCTTCATCGTGCGTACCAGCTTCACCCTGCCGCAGAACACCCTGCCGATCGCCGACTGGGCGGCCAAGAACGGGATCAAGAAGGTGGTCACCCTGGTCACCGATTTCGGTCCGGGGCTGGACGCCGAGAAGACGTTCGACGAGCTCTTCACCAAGGCCGGCGGCACGGTGGCGGAGAAGCTGCGCGTGCCGTTGCGCAATCCCGACTTCGCGCCCTTCCTGCAGCGCGCCGCCGACGCCAAGCCGGACGCGCTCTTCGTGTTCGTGCCCTCCGGCGCCGGCTCGGCCGTCATGAAGCAGTTCGCCGAGCGCGGCCTGGACAAGGCCGGCATCAAGCTGATCGGCACCGGCGACGTCACCGACGACGACATCCTCAACGACATGGGCGATGTGGCGCTGGGCGCCATCACCAGCCACCACTATTCCACGGCGCACAATTCGCCGGAGAACAAGGCCTTCGTCGAGGCCTTCCGCAAGGCCACCAACGGCATGCGGCCCAATTTCATGGCCGTCGGCGGCTGGGACGGCATGCACCTGATCTACCAGGCGCTGGGCAAGACCGGCGGCAAGACCGACGGCGAGGCCCTGGTGACGGCGATGAAGGGCCTGGCGTGGACCAGCCCGCGTGGCCCGATCTCGATCGACCCCGCCACGCGGGAGATCGTGCAGAATGTCTACGTGCGCAAGGTCGAGCGCGTCGACGGACAGCTGTTCAACGTCGAGTTCGCCACCTTCGAGGCCGTGAAGGATCCCGGCAAGACAGCGAAATAACACCCCTCCCCACGCAGTGGGGAGGTGGCCCGAAGGGCCGGAGGGGACCCCACGTGGTGTCCGCAACAAAGAGCCAATCCGAGTGACAACGACCACGTCGGCTCCCCATCCGGCCTTCGGCCACCTTCCCCACTACGTGGGGAAGGAATAGCGCCATGCTCACCATCCTCTTCGACGGCGTCGCCTACGGGATGATCCTGTTCGTGCTGGCGTGCGGGCTGGCGGTGACCTTGGGGCTGATGAACTTCGTCAACCTGGCGCACGGCGCCTTTGCCATGGCCGGCGGCTACATCACCGTGCTGCTGATGGGACGCCTGGGCGTGCCGTTCCTGTGGTGCCTGCCGATCGCTTTCGCCGCCACGGCCGTGGTCGGCGCCGTGCTGGAGCGCACGCTCTATGTCCACCTCTACAACCGCCCGCACCTGGACCACGTGCTGTTCACCATCGGGCTGGTGTTCATGGCGGTGGCGGCCATCGACTACTTCCTGGGTGCGCAGCAGCAGATCATCCGCCTGCCGCCCGCCCTGCAGGGCCGCATCGAGGTGCTGGGCGTCAGCATCGGCATCTACCGGCTGTTCGTCATCGGCGTCTGCGGCGCGCTGGTGGTGATCCTGCAATCGATCCTCGCCTTCACCCGCTTCGGCAGCCGCTTGCGCGCCGCCGTCGACGATGCCCGGGTCGCGCGCGGCCTGGGCATCGATGTCAATGCGGTGTTCGCGCTGACCTTCGCTGTCGGCTCGGGGCTGGCCGGCCTGGGTGGCGCGCTGGGCGCCGAAATCCTCGGCCTCGACCCGACCTTCCCGCTGAAGTTCATGATCTATTTCCTGATCGTGGTGACGGTCGGTGGCACCACCAGCATCACCGGCCCGTTCCTGGCCTCGATCCTGCTGGGCGTCGCCGACGTCGCCGGCAAGTACTACGTGCCCAAGGTCGGCGCCTTCGTGATCTACGCCCTCATGGTCGGCGTGCTGCTGTGGCGCCCGCACGGCCTCTTCACCCGTCGCGGCGCGCGTTGAGGGCGTAACGATGGCAAACCGCTGGGCGTGGTTGTTCTGGCTGATCGTGGTCGCGGTGCCGCTGTTGTTTCCCAGCAAGCTGCTGCTGATCAACGAGATCGCGATCCTGGCGCTGTTCGCCCTCTCCCTCGACCTGCTGCTGGGCTACGCCGGCATCGTGTCGCTGGGCCATGCCGCCTTCTTCGGCGTCGGTGCCTATGCCGCCGGCCTGCTGGCCAAGCACGGCATGACCGAGCCGGTCAGCGGCCTGCTGCTGGCATCCGGCGCGGCCGCCATCGTCGGTTTCCTCAGCAGCTTCCTGGTGCTGCGCGGCTCGGACCTGACTCGCCTGATGGTCACCATGGGCGTGGCGCTGATGCTGCTGGAGGTCGCCAACCGCTTCGACACCATCACCGGCGGCGCCGACGGCCTGCAGGGCGTCACCATGGGGCCGATCCTGGGCCTGTTCCGCTTCGACCTCTTCGGCCGCACCGCCTGCGCCTACAGTCTTGCCACGCTGTTGCTGCTGTTCCTGATCGCGCGGCGCATCGTGCAATCACCGTTCGGCTTGTCGCTGCGCGCCGTCAAAGGCAACCGCCTGCGCGCCACGGCGGTTGGCGTGCCCGCCGATGCACGGCTGATCGCCATCTACACCATCGCCGCCGCCTATGCCGGCGCGGCCGGCGCGCTGCTGGCCCAGACGACGCAGTTCGTGTCGCTCGACGTGCTCGACTTCCACCGCTCGGCCGACGTGCTGCTGGTCCTGGTGCTGGGTGGTTCCGGTTATCTCTATGGCGGCCTGATCGGGGCCGCGATCTTCAAGCTGATGCAGGACGCACTGGCGGCATGGACGCCGCAGTACTGGCAGTTCTGGATCGGCCTGGTCCTGGTCCTCATCGTGCTGGTCGGCCGCGAGCGGCTGGCCGCTGCCGGCAGAACCGTTTGGGCCCGGCTCACGCGCCGACAGGCCAGCGAGCGGCCGTCGTGAGCGTGGCGCTGGAAACCGTCGGCTTGCGCAAAAGCTTCGGCGCCCTGGCCGCCACGCGCGACGTGTCGCTGCGCATCGAGGCCGGCGCCCGGCATGCCCTGATCGGGCCCAATGGTGCGGGCAAGACCACCTTGATCAACCTGCTGACCGGGGTGCTGCGGCCGGACGGCGGCCGTGTCGTGCTTGACGGCAGCGATGTCACCGGTCTGCCGCCGCACGACCGCGCGCGCCGCGGCATGACCCGCACCTTCCAGATCAATCAGCTGTTCGCCGACATGACGCCGCTGGAGACCGTGGCATTGGCTGTATCGGAGCGTCGCGGCCTGGGGCGGCGCTGGTGGCGGCCACTGCGCGCGCATGCCGACGTGCTCGACGAGGCGGCGGCGCTGCTCGAGCGTTTTGGCCTCGCCGACGCGATGCGCACGCGTGCCGCCATCCTGCCCTACGGCAAGCAGCGCCTGCTGGAGATCGCCATCGCCATCGCCGGCGGCCCGCACGTGCTGCTGCTGGACGAACCAGCCGCCGGCGTGCCCGAGGATGAGCGCCACGAGATCCTGTCGATCGTCGCGGCGTTGCCCGCGGATGTCGCGGTGCTGCTGATCGAGCACGACATGGACCTGGTGTTCAGCTTCGCGCGGCGCATCTCGGTGCTGGTCGACGGCGCGCTGTTCGTCGAAGGCACGCCCGAGGATGTGGCCCGCGATGCGCGCGTGCGCGAAGTCTATCTCGGCGAGGCGGGTCGTGGCTGAGCTGCTGGCGGTCGACGGCCTGCGCGCCGGCTACGCCGAGGCCGTGGTGCTCGATGGCGTGTCGTTGTCCTTGGGCGAAGGCGAGGCGCTGGCGCTGCTGGGCCGCAATGGCGCCGGCAAGACGACCTTGATCACCAGCCTGCTGGGGCTCACGACCTGGCGCGCCGGCACGATCCGGTTGGCCGGCCGTGACATCACGCGCCTGTCGCCGGAGCGCCGGGCCCGTGCCGGCATCGGCTGGGTCCCGCAGGAACGCAGTGTCTTCCGTTCCCTGTCGGTCGAAGAGAACCTGACGGCCATCCGGCAGCCGGGGCCGTGGGACGTCGCCCGTGTCTTCGGCCTGTTCCCGCGGCTAGCCGAGCGCCGCCGCAACCTCGGCGATCAGCTGTCGGGCGGCGAGCAGCAGATGCTGGCGATCGCCCGTGCCCTGGTGCTGAACCCGCGTCTAGTGCTGCTCGACGAGCCGCTCGAAGGACTGGCGCCGATCATCGTCGAGGAGGTGCTGGCCGCCCTGCGTCGCATCCTGCGCGAGGAAGGCCTGTCGGCGATCGTCGTCGAGCAGAAGGCGCGCCAGGTGCTGGCCGTCACCGACCGCGCCATCATCCTCAATCGCGGCGCCGTCGCGCACGAAGGATCCAGCGCCGAATTGCTGGCCGACCCGCACCTGCTGGAGACGCGGCTGGCTGTCGGCGATGTTTCCGCGTGAGTGGTTCGGACCGCGCGTGGACGCGCGCGGTCAAAAAATTCACGCCATCGCCCGGCGCCGGCGGCGCTGGTTCAGCACGATCAGCGCATACACGAGCAGTCCCGGCAACGCGAACCAGTAGGGCGACATGCGATCGGCCGGCACCATGATCGCCTTCACCTCGTCGCCCTGCTTCACGCCCAGCCGCGCCGCCTGGCTGCCCAACCGCACCGTCTGCGCAACCCAGGTGCCGCCCTGGTCGGCAAGGGTCACGCCCGTGGCGCGGATGCGATCCAGTCCGGTGGCGCCCTGGCCCAAGGTCAACCGCACGACACGCTCGACATCATCGCCCGCGCGGTCCTGGGTCTCGAACCGCAAGCGCAAGGCGCCTTCCGGCGGCGTGGCGTCGGCCAGCGTGCGGATCGTCTCCGGCCCCTTCGTGACATAGGGATCGACGAAGCGGTCAAGCCAGAATGACGGCCGGAACAAGGTGAAGCACACCAACAGCAGCAGGACCGTCTCGTACCAGCGGTTGCGGGTCAGCAGCCATCGTTGCGTGGCGGCGACGAAGGCGCCCATGGCGATGACCGAACAGCCGACCACCAGCAGGAAGTGCAGCGGCCCGCGGATGTCGATCATCAGCAGCTCGTTGTTGAAGATGAAGATGAACGGCAGCAGCGCCGTACGCGCTTCGTAGATCGTCGCCTGCCAGCCCACGGCCATGGGATCGGCGCCGGCAATGGCGCCGCCGGCATAGGCGGCAAGTCCCACCGGCGGCGACACATCGGCCATGAGCCCGAAATAGAAGACGAACATGTGCACCGCGATCAGCGGCACCACGAGGTCGTTCAGCGACGCGACCTCGACCACCACGGGCGCCATCAGCGTCGCCACGACGACGTAGCTCGCCGTCGTCGGCAGGCCGGTGCCCAGCACGATGCAGATCAGCGCCACCAGCACCAGCATGGCCATGAAGTTGCCGGCCGACAGGAACTCGACGATCTCGGCCATCACCAGGCCGATACCGGTCAAGGTCACTGTGCCGACGATGATGCCGGCTGCCGCGGTGGCGATACCGACGGCGGCCATGTTGCGCCCGCCGGCGTCGAGGCCCTGGACGAACTCCATGGCGCCCTGGCGCCAGTGACCCAGCAGGTTCCCTTCACCGCGGAAGAACGCGGTCAGCGGCCGCTGGGTCAGCACCAAGCCGGCCATGAACACGGTGCCCCAGAATGCCGACAGGCCGGGCGACAGCTCCTCGACCATCAGGCACCAGATCAGCACCGAGACCGGCACGAGATAGTGCAGGCCCGTACGTGCCGTTTCGTAGAAGTCCGGCACCGTGACCAGTTCCTTGGTGGGATCGTCGATCGGCAGGTCGGGGTTCTTGGCGCGCAGGGCCACGAGGCCGATATAGCCCGCGACCAGAACCGTGCCCATGATCCAGCCGGCGGCATCGCCGAAGGCCTGCTTGGTCCAGCCGAAGCCGTAGTAGATCACGCTCGCCAGGATGACGAAGCCGGCCAAGGTCAGCAGCGCCTTCAGGCCGCCCTGCAGCCAGGCCTGGCGGTGCGTGCGCGGAATGCCGCGCATGCCGGCTTTCACCGCCTCGATGTCGACGATGTAGAACAGCGCGCCATAGATCATGATCGCCGGCAGGAAGGCGTGCTTGACCACGTCGGCGTAGGTGATGCCGACATACTCGGCCATGATGAACGCCGCCGCGCCCATGACCGGCGGCATGATCTGGCCGTTGACGCCGGCGGCGCATTCGATCGCGGCCGCCTGGGTCGGCTTGTAGCCGACGCGCTTCATCAGTGGGATGGTGAAGGTGCCGGTGGTGACCACGTTGGCGACCGACGAGCCCGAGATCATGCCGGTCATGCCCGACGACACGACACCGGCCTTGGCCGGACCGCCGCGGTAGTGACCCAGCAGCGAGAAGGCGAGCTGGATGAAGTAGTTGCCGGCACCGGCCTTATCGAGCAGCGCGCCGAACAGCACGAACAGGAAGATGAAGCTGGTCGACACGCCCAGCGCGACGCCATACACGCCTTCCGACGTCAGCCAGAACTGCGATGCCGCGCGGCCTATCGATGCGCCCTTGTGCGACAGCAGGTCAGGCAGCAGCGGGCCGGCGAACACATAGGCCAGCATCAGGATGCAAACCACCGGCATCCACGGGCCCTCGGCGCGCCGCGATGCCTCCATCAGAAGCACCAGGCCGACGGTGGCGGCGATGATATCGAGCGGCCTGATCAGGCCGGGGCGGCTGGCGAGATCGTTGTAGAAGACGACGAGATAGAGCACCGCCGCGATGGCGAGCGCCGCGAGAATCCAGTCGATCACCGGTACGCGATCGCGCGGCGAGGACTTGAACGCCGGATAGGCGGCGAACGCGAGGAACAGCGCAAACGACAGGTGGAAGCAGCGCGCTTCGGTATCGTTGAAGATGCCGAAGCCCAGCTCGAACGGTATCGGCGAGGCGTACCAGAGCTGGAACAGCGACCAGGCGATCGCCACCACCGAGATCAGCCGCGTGACGGCGATTCCCGGCTTGCGGCCACCCATATCGGCTTCGACGACGAGCGCGTGCACGTCGACGCCTGTCGGCACATTGCCCGTGCCGTTTTTCGTCT
>DATEIF010000072.1:0-14912 GCA_035279205.1 Vineibacter sp. | reverse complement strand
GCCATCAAGCGTCCGCGAACGTCGGTGTGGTAATGTTTCAAACCGCGGTGGGCGTCGTCGACGGCGGTTAGCTCATCGGCGGGGTTCCAGGTGTAGCTGCGCGCAAGGACCGGCCGCAGATCACCAGCCGCGCGCCAACGGAAACCGCGCTGCCGGATCAGCCGTCCCTGCGGATCGAACTCCTGGGTCTGATGCAAGGCACCGGCCCGGCGCTCTATCTCGCGCCCAGCCGCGTCGCGGCGGAACCAGGTCAGAACATCGCCGTCGAGCGCCAGGGAGGACACCATGTCGTCGTTGCCGTAGGCGAGGCGCACGACCCTTCCATCAGGCAGCACGCTCGACTCCCGCCGGCCGCGCGCGTCATAGCGATGGCGGAGGACCTGATCATCCTGCTGCTCCATGGTCAGGCGACCGGCGGCGTCGTAGGCAAAGGCGACACGACGGGCCGGGCTGTCGGCAGCAACCAGTCGTCCGACCGCATCCCACGCGAAGCGGTGGACCGTGCCGTCGGCGAAGCGCTTCTCGCTCAGGCGACCACGCGCGTCGCGGGTGAAGATGGTTGACTGGCCTTCGTCGTGCAGCGCGTCAAGGCCACCGCCGGAGTCATAGCGATATTCAAGGCGCCGCCCGTCGAAACCGGTTTCCGAAGACAGGCGATCGACCGGATCGTACTCCAGGACATACTGCTCGCCCTTGGCATTGGTCAGGTCGACGAGATTGAGTTCGCTGTCATAGCCGTAGCGCAGGACGCTGCCGTCCGCCTCGATGCGCTCCACCGGAATGGGCAGCCCGTCGTAGCGCCAGCTTCGCTGCCGCCCGAGAGGATCGCGAGAACCGACGAGCTGGTCCTCGGCGTCATAGTCGAACTTGGTGACGCCATCGGGACGGCATACTTCAACGACGTTGCCGTTGGCATCGCGCGACATGCGCGTGACCGTCTCTCCGGTGCGCGACGCCGCCACCATCCGGCCCAGCCGGTCGTATTCGTAACGGATGCGCGCGTCGCCTTCGATCCCTTCGGCGAGCAGCTCGCCGGCAGCCGACCACGTGAATCGGCGTCGTGTGCCCAGTGCATCGAGCGTCGCAAGCACCAGCCCGCGCGTATCGCGGGCATATCTCTGCTCATGGCCGGTCGGATCCCGGTAGATGGCGAGATTGCCGCGCAGATCGTAGATGAAGTCGTGAACCGCGCCGTCGGGTTCGACGATTCGGCAGGAGTTGCCATGACCGACGCCCGACGACCCGTGCAAGGCATAATCGAAGCGCAATGTGCCGTCGCGACCGACTTCGGCTACCGTCCGTCCCAACGCGTCATAGGCATAGGACGTCGTATGGTCGTCCGGTGTCGTGACGCGAAGCAGGCGCCCACCGTCGTCCCACTGGCGCTTCGTTATGCCGCCGATCGCATCGATCTCCTCGTCGACGAGTCCCAGCGCGTTCCAGCGGTAGCGGGTGACAGCGCCACGGCCGTTGACGACGACGGTCTCACGGGCCTCGAGATCGTAGGCCAGCCGGGCGCGGAACAGGTCGCGACGTTCGCCAGGGCCTTCACCCCAGGTGTCGATGCAGCGTGCCGCCCGGCCGAGTGCCGGGTCATCCCACACGAAGTGGAAGACGAGCCCACCGCGCCGGCCTTCCTGGATCAAAAGATGATTGGCGTACTGATAATGGAATGCCGAACCCCGCGCGTCGCACGCTTCAATCAGGTCGCCTGCTGCATCGTAGCTATAGGTGACCAGCCGCAGCGTCTCGCCCTCGCGGTCAGGATGCGGCGCATCAATGGCCGTGATGCGGCCGAAGTCATCATTGGTGACATGCAAGGTCCGCCCGGCGCTGTCGCGAATCGTGTGCAACAGGCCGCGCAGATCGCGCTCCAGTTCGATGGCGTTGCCGTTGGGATCGCTGATGCGGATGAGATGCCGCAGCCCGGTCGTCTCGTCAGGCGGGCCAAAGGCGTAGTGCAGTCCATTGTAGCCAAGCAGGCCATAGTTCTGGCCGTCGGTCTCCAGGAACAGCCGCTCAACCGTATTCGGTGCCGGACGGCCGGGTGCGGGATCGACGAACACGGCCAGCCGACCGTCGCCCAGGCGTGCGGCCCAGCCGCCGTGCTCGGGACAGTGCAGCAGCGCCATGTCGTAGCTGTGGTGCCAGCAGCGTCCCAGCGCGCCGTCGATGGGCGAACTGGAGATCCAGAGCCGAGACCAGACCAGCGGAAGCGGACCGTTGATCGCGAAATCGGTCTGCTCGGTGAACAGCTCGCCGGTCGCGACGTCGACCGGGTGGCCCCGTGAGCTGCGTGCGCCGAGCCCACCACCGAGAAAGCCGCCGATGGCGCGGGCGATGATCTCGCCACGCTTGCCGTCGATCGCCCGGCCGATCGGTGCCGCGAGCTCCGAGCCGATCAGGGAGCCGGCCAGGCCCAGAATCGTCCGCCCGCCGAAGGTCAGCAGCCCGCACAAACCGCCGCCGACGGCCGCGGCCGCTGCACCCGCGACCAGCGCAACGGCGGTTCCCGTCCACATCAGGATTTCGGCGCCGGTATGCAGCCATTCGGGAACCTCGGGGGTGATCTCGAGATACGTTGTCGTCTGGCCGCCGATGCGGACGTTGGGCGAGCCGTCGGAAATCTTGCCGTCGCACACCAGGCGATCGCCGACGCGTGCCGCGGGCTTGTGGTTGATCATCACCGTCTTGCTGCCCTGCGCGATCGGCTTCGGCGGTGGCCCATCGTTGGAGCAGGCGCCGACGTCGACGATGGCGCGCGCCGCCGGCTTGCGGTTGACCAGCACGTTGTGTGAGCAGATCGGCGCGATATCGCCGGCGTGGTAGGTCGTCGCGCCACCGATCGCCTCGCCCAGCAGGGCACCACCACCGGTGCTGGCCGCGGCGGTTCCCACGGCTGCCACCACCGCCAGGGCCGCGCCGCCGGTGGCGACGGTCGCGGCCACGATGGCGGCGCCGACGGCCAAGCCCACGACGGCGCCGATGAGGAAGCCCGCGAGCGCGCGGCTGTGCTCGATCGGATCGCCCAGCCGTGCAGCCTTCGGGCCGTTGCCGTGGGCCGACGCAGCGCGCCTCCGCGCGAGAGCTGCGGCGTTGTTGACCGCGGGAAGGGCTGTGTCCATCGCGGTGTTGCGCTGTCGTAGGAAGCTTGCTCAGCCGACGCTCGGTGACGGACCGCCATCGGTCCAGACGAAGCTGCCGAGAATGTTCCTGAACAACGGTTCCACGGCGGGGAAATCGCCTGATGAGGCGAGATTGGCGATCAGAACCACACGCCCGTCCGGCAGCAGGTTGTAGATCTGCTGCTGCTTGTGGATGCTGTCGCCGTTCTGCCAGTGAAAGATCACCTCGATGGCGGGACGGCCGCCGAGTACGACGTGGCGGCGCAGATCGAGGTGGAACTGCTGCGCGCTCGCCGAGAGGTCCTTGAGCTGGCGATTGGCGTAGGTGTCGAGGTCCTCACCGGGACGCGGCTTGTCGTACGCGACCACGACATTGGGCGTGACGCGATAACCGGCTGCCGGAGATGCCGACCACGAGATGACGGTGCGCGAGATCCAATCGTCAGGTAACTGGAACGAAAATTCAGGCTGACGGCAGAATTGAGACATTGGAGCCGCCGTAACTGTTGGTTTGGATGGACGACTCCTAACGCCGGATTGGCCATCAACCAAACGTTCGACGGTTTCATTTGTAATGTCGCAACGATGTGCAGGGCATGGGCGCCGATGCTGATCAGTTTGATCGCTCGACGGCAGAAACGATGAACGACGTACGGTCCAGGCGGAAGATCGTCAGCGCGATGTCGCCGTCCTGGCTGGTGTGATCGATCCGCCAGCCGGCTTTCTCCATGACCCGGCATGATGCTGTATTGCGTGCCTGCACGATGGACCAGACGTGCGACAAGCCGATACGGTGGAACAAATCGTCCACCGTCGCCTGCACCGCCTCCAGCGCGAAACCCTGACCCCAGGCCGATGTCATCAAGGCGTAGCGCAGCGCAGCATCGCCGTTCGACAGCAGAAAGACACCGCATTCGCCAATGAAGCTGCCATCACCGCGATGGAACAGGGCGCGCATGCCGAGCTGGCGTTCATCCCACAAATCAAGATAGTCGCGCAGGATCGCCGCGGTCTGCTCGCGCGTGCAACGACCGAGCTTGGTATGGGCCGTCACGTCGGAATCGTCGTACATCGGCGCCATGAGGTCGAGATCGTCGGCCTGGTAGGGGCGCAAGAGCAGTCGCGGGGTGATCAGCCGTGCCATGGTGGGCGAGCCTAGTCCGGTCGACCTGGGCTGTCGCCTCCGTCCTTGCCCGATTGACGACTGTCGCCGCACACTGCGCCGATATCGCAACGCAGGGGAGCGATCCATGAAGATCGGCCTTTACATGGCAACGCAGTGGCGCGAAGGCGCTGACCTCGGTCCGGAGCTTGACAATTTGATCGAGCAGGCTCGCGCGGCGAAAGCCAACGGCTTCGCGTCGTTGATGGTGGGGCAGCATTTCGTGTCGCATCCGCTGCAGATGTTCCAGGCCATGCCGTTGCTGGCGCGTCTGGCGACCGAGGCCCAGGGCATGCTGCTGGGGCCGGGGCTTCTGCTGCTGCCGATGCTCAACCCCGTGGTGGTCGCCGAGGAGGCCGCCACCATGGACTGGCTCACAGGCGGTAACTTCGTGCTGGGCCTGGGACTCGGTTACCGGCAAGAGGAGTTCGACTCGATCGGCGTTCCCTTCAAGGAGCGCGTGCCGCGCTTCGTCGAAGGCATCGAGGTGATCCGCAAGCTGTGGCGTGCCGCACCTGCGGAGCACCAAGGGCGCTTCCACCGCCTGAGCGGTGTGCAAGCGAGCATCAGGCCCAAGCGGCCCGGTGGGCCGCCGCTGTGGCTTGCCGGTGATGTCGAGGTCGCGGTCAAGCGGGCGGCCGAGCTGGGCGATGCCTGGATGCCGTCGCCGATGCCGACGCGCGAGGCGGTCGGCCGGTTGGGTGCGTTCTTTCGCGACAGCCGTGCCGCGGCCGGGCTGCCGCCGGCGACCGAGTTTCCCGCCATTCGCGAATGCCATGTCGGCAGCGGCACGGGCAAGGCGCTGGACGAAGTGCGCGAGCCGCTGACGTTCAAGTATCAATCCTATGCCAGCTGGGGCAGCGCGCCGGCCGATCGTATCCAGCAGGATTTCGACCAGTTCGCCGCCGAGCGTTTCCTGATCGGCTCGGAGAGCGAGGTCGTGGAGCGTATTCACCAGTACGCCGAGACCACGCCGCTCAACCACATCCTGGCACGCGTGCAATGGCCGGGCCTGGACCAGAAGACCGTATTGCGCACCATCGATCGTTTGGGCCGGGTGATCGCGCGACTGTGAGTGCGCGCACCTCTGTCATCCCGAGCGCAGCGAGGGATCTTCTGAGGAAGGCGCATAGCGCCCATTTCGCAGGAGATCCCTTGCTGCGTTCGCAGTGACGGCGGCTCAAAACGACGCCGGCGCGTCGATCTCCGTCATCCTGTTGCCGTCGATCAGCAGAAAGCGCGTGCCCAGCGCCTTCATGAAGCTGCGGTCGTGGGAGACCAGAACGCAGGTTGCCTCGTGCGCCAGGATCTCCGCCTCGAGCTTCTCCTGGCCAGCGATGTCGACGTGATTGGTCGGCTCGTCCATCAGGTAGAGGTTCGGTTCGGCCAGGCGCAATGCGAGCAGACCCAGCCGCGCCTTTTGCCCGGGGGACAGCCGCGCGATGGGCTGCTGCAGGCGATCCATGGCGAAGCCGGCACCCGCCAGCAGGCTGCGGGCGCGTGCATCGCCCAGCCGAAAGCTGTCGCCGATGAACGCCAGCGGCGTTGCACCCTGTGGCAGATGGGACATCAGCTGGTCGATATAGCCCGGTACGACCGAAGGGCTGATCGACACGCCCGGCACGCTGCGCTGGTCGATCATGGCTTCACGCAGCAGTGCGATGAACCGCGACTTGCCGACGCCGTTGCGGCCCAGCACGATGACGCGCTCGCGTTGCAGGATGCTGAGCTTGCCGCTGCGGAACAGCAGCCGGCCATCGGGCGTGCTGATCGGCACATCGTCGAGCTTGACCAGTACGCGCGCATGGGTGCCGCGGTTGGTGAGCCGGATGTCGCCGGATTTCTCGACATGCGCGGTGCGCAGCGACTGCTCGATGGTGTCGGCGCGCTTGTGCATCTGCATGGCTTTTTTCTGTGATGCATCGCTGCCGCTGTTGATGCCGATGTTTTTCAGGGCATTGGCGCTCTGGCGCAGACGATCGGCCTCGCGGCTGTCCTTGGCGAGCTTCGCTTCCTGCGCAGTGTCATCATCGGCCAGCAAGTGACGGGCGCGGGTGTAGGGATGGGCATAGCTGCGCGAGATCTCCGGGCGCAGGAACAGCGTACGGGTCGTGCAGGCATCGAGGAACTGCCGGTCGTGGCTGGCGATGACCATGGGGATCTGGCGCGCCGGATCGCAGATCCACGTCTCGAGCAGCTCGATCTTCGCAAGGTCCAGGTGGTTCGTCGGCTCGTCGAGCAGCAGCGCGTCGGGGTCGGTGACCCACGTGCGCGCGATCAGGGCCAGCCGTTGCCAGCCGCCGCTGAGCGCCTGCAACGGCCGATCGCGCATATCAGGCGGCGCTTCGAACTCGTCGAGCACGAGATCGACCCGCCAGGCCTGTGCATCGCGCTCAGCCGGCGGCAGGGCGCGGCGGACGCATTCGGCCAGGGTCAGGCCCAGGAGGTTGGCGGGGATCTCCTGCTCGACGATGCCGACCCGCAGGCCGCGCGAGCGCACGACGTCGCCCGTCGTGGGCTCCATCAGGCCGGCCAGGCACTTCAGCAGCGTGGTCTTGCCGGCACCGTTGCCGGCAACAAGGCCCAGGCGGTCGCTATCGCCAATCGTCAGGGTGAGGTTCTGGAACAGGGGGGCAGGCGCAAGCACGCTCACATTGCGCAGGCTGATCGAGCCCATGGTCATCTCGCTGGCTTTATCGTACCGAAGGGAAAGGCGCGCTGAAGGCACAGCACCGTCAGCATTAGTTGCCGTTCGGGACAGACCAGCCGGATGGGAACGCCGAAGCGTCAGTTCCGTGAGATGGCCGGCCCCACGACGTGGCGTCGCGGGGCGGTACGAGGACCGCGCGGGTGATGCTGATTGTATGTGCTCACGCAGTCCTCCCTGGCTGAATGTGGAACCAGGACAGATGGATAGGGGAAGGGGACGCTTTTTTCAAGCGATCCGTCGCCACGGACCGCGTGATCAGCCCGGCTGCGCTGCCTGTGGTGGTGGGGCTGTGCGCTCATCGAGCGCCGCCAGCGCCCTCTGAAGCACGGCGCGAATGCGGGCCGTGGCGTCCGCTTCAACCGCGTTCGGGTCGAGATAAAAATCCAGGCCCGTCATGTGCTCGCTGAAAATCTGCGTCGGCTTGCCGGACGCATCGATCAGGGCCTCGACCTCGTAGGGTATGACCTCGCGAGCAATCCCCTTCATCGAGATCGGGGCCAGCGAATGGGCCACGGCGACGTCGCGCACCAGGGCGTAGGTCTCATAGCTCAGCACGATGTGGCCCGGCTCGGCGATCGACTGCAGGCGGGCGGCGAGGTTGGCCTCGGCGCCGATGATCGTGTAGTCCATGCGATCGGTGCTGCCGAAATTGCCGACGTTGCAGTAGCCGGTGTTGATGCCCATGCGCACGCGGAACGGCTGTTCGACACCCTCCTTGCGCCACTTGACGTCGAGCTCCGCCATGCGGCGCTGCATGTCGACGGCCATGGCGAGACAGGCCTTGGCGTCCTCGGCCGGCCCCTTGGTTTCCGGATCGCCGAAAAAGATCAGGATGGCATCGCCCACGAACTTGTCGATGGTTCCGCCGTGGCGCAATGCGATGGCCGACATCTCGGTGAAGTATTCGTTGAGCAGCACCGTGATCGCCTCCGGCTGCAGGCGCTCGGTGGTGGCGGTGAAATCCTTGATGTCGGAGAAGAAGATCGTGAGCCGCTTGCGTTCGGTGTGGATGGTGACGTCCTTCTGGCCGCTGAAGATGCTGCTGTAGATCTGCGGCGCGAGATAGCGCGAGATCTTCAGCGCGATGGAGGCCAGGAACTCGTTGGCGCCTTCAAGCTTCTTGTTCATGCCCTCGATCACGGCCGCGACGCGGCGCTGCAAAGCGATGAAACCGAAGCCGATGGCCGCCATGAGCACGAAGTAGCCGAGAAGGTATTTGAACGCGAAGATGTTGGCGGCAATCGATGTGCTGACGGTGATCTCCTGGATGCCGCGCACTTCGCCCACCTTCCAGTCGCGCTTGGGGCTCTCGGGATGCGCGTTGTGGCAGGCAACGCAGGCGGCGCCCATGACAACCGGCGCAACCAGCCGCACGCGGCCGCTGAAGCCGAGGAAGGATATGTCCGTCAGCTCCTGACGCGCATTGGTGCGCAATGACGCCAAGGCCTGCCGCTCGAAATCGTCGAGCTGATGGGGTGTGCGATTTCGGAACGGATAGTCGGAGACGAAGCGGTAGGTGATGTTGTGCTGCTGCTCGCTGATGACCCGGCCCATCTCGAGCGACAATGTGGCCGGGATCGGAATGGCGCCGGGGACGCTGTCGTAGTTGTGCACGACCTGTGTCTGTCCCGGTGACGCCAGGACGCGACCCACGACATTGCTGGCGTAGTAGGTGCGCACGCTGGTGATCACCGAGTTGAGATCGCTGGCCTGATGGCGCAGGGCATTTTCCGTCAGGTTTCGCAGGTCGAGCCAAACAGCGACAGGCAATCCGGCCAGCAAAACGAGCACGAACGGAATCAACACCCAGCCGCGTGAACGCACCGCGGCGGAAAGAGTATCGTTCATCGTCTTGTCCCCAAATCCCCGGGCAGGGACAATAGCACGTCAGCATGCCGTGCGCTCGACCGGCCGGGACCGCAGGAGGTGTCATTGAGTTACGCAGCACCGTTTGCCGGGTTGAAAGTGGTCGACCTCAGCCAGGGCATCGCCGGCCCGTACTGCGCCATGCTGTTGGCGCAGTACGGCGCTGACGTCGTCAAGGTCGAGTCGATCGGCGATGGTGATTGGGCGCGGGCGCTGGGCGTACGCTATGGCAATCACACCGCGTATTCGATCATCGGCAATCTCGGCAAGCGCAGCATCGCGCTCGACCTCAAGGCGGCGACGGGCAAGGACGTCCTGTGGCGCTTGCTGGATGGTGCCGACGTGTTCATCGAGGGGTTTCGGCCCGGGGTCATCAAGCGCCTGGGCTTCGACTACGAGACCGTATCAGCCCGCGTGCCGCGGCTGCTCTATCTGTCGATCTCCGGGTTTGGTCAGACCGGGCCGCTCGCCGAACGTCCGGCCATGGATCCGGTCCTGCAGGCCTACACCGGCATGATGGCGGAGAATCGCGGCGAGGACGGCATTCCGCACCGGGTGCCGGTGATCGTCGTCGATATGTCGACCGCGCTCTATGCCTTCCAGGCCTTGTCGGCGGCGCTCTACGCACGCCGCGACGCCGCGCACGGCCGCTATATCGATGTCAGCCTGATGCAGGCAGCCACCGCGCTGCAGTCGATCCGCCTGATGGCATGCCATCTCGAAGGCGGCACCATGCGCCCCGGCGGCGTCCCGGGCGGTGTCTTCAGGACGGCCGACGGCTGGATGTCGATCATCGCCATCAATGATCGGGACTGGCAGGCGCTCTGCGGTGTGCTCGACATGCCGGCGCTCGCGACCGATCCGCGTTTCATCGACGCCGCATCACGCCAGCAGAACGACGTGGCGCTGTACGCGATCGTGAGGCCGGCCATCGCCGCCCGGGGGAGCGATCACTGGTCGCCACGGCTGGCCACGGCCCGCATCATGCACGAGCGCCTGAACTCCTACGCCGAGTTCATGGCGCAGCCCCAGGTCGAAGCGACAAACCTGATCCACTGGCTGACCCAGCCCGACATCATGCGGCCGGTGCCGGTCCCGGCCCTGCCTGGCGTGCAGATGTCGGCCGACGGCACGCCGGGCGCCACGGCACCGGTGCGCGGCCAGCACACGGATGCTGTCCTGCGCGAGCATGGCTATAGCGCCCAGGAGATCGCCGGGCTCATCGCCAGCGGCGCGGTCGCCGGGACATCCGGAGGCCATTGACGGCGGCTAGCCACGCGCCTGTTGCTCGCGCACCGCCGCCTCCAGGGCGTGCAGCCGGTCCTCCTGGCGCTGATGGGCATCCATCAGTGAATTGACCACCGAGATCAGCGCCGTCAGCACTTCCCAGTGCTTGCCGCCCTCGACACGGGCGGTGCGGCATGCCGCCTGAACGGATTTGATCTGGTCTCGCAGCGATTTCATCTCGTCCATGACGGTCACCGGATTGTTGTTGGGAGGGCCTGGTCGGGGGATAGTGTACCGCATCAGCCGCCCCGAGGCGTCGTGATCCGGAGGGACCGATCATGGGCTATCTGCAACGGATCTGGGTCGTCTGGGTGCTCGCCACCATCGCCGGTGCCTTGCCGGCGCACGGTGAGATGCCGCTGCCGCTGGCCGACAGGCCCGAGGACGTCGGCCTGTCGTCGGCGCAGCTCGATCGGGTCGAAGCGGTCACGCGTCAGCATATCGATGCCGGCCTGATCCCCGGTGCCGTCATGCTCGTGGCGCGCCACGGCAAGATCGCCTGGTCCAAGACGATGGGCTACCGGGATCGCGCGGCCGGCGATCCGATGCGTCCGGATTCGATCTTTCGCATTTACTCGATGACCAAGCCGATCGTCAGCGTCGCAGCCATGATGCTGGTCGAGGAGGGCCGGATGCAGATCAGCGATCCGGTGGCGCAGTTCCTGCCCGAGATCGGCAAGATGCAGGTCGGTGCCGAGAAGACCGATGCGGCCGGCAAGCCGACGCTCGAGCTGGTGGAGCCGACCCGCCCGATGACAGTGCAGGATCTGCTGCGCCACACATCAGGCCTGATCTACGGCGGACGCGGCAAGTCGCTGATCAACGCGGCCTACATGGAGGCCAAGATCGGCGATCGCAACGTCACCAACGAGGCGTTCGTCACGCGACTGTCCCACCTGCCGCTGCGTTTCTCGCCGGGTACCCGATGGGAATATGGCGTGTCGACCGATGTGCTGGGGCGTGTCGTCGAAGTCGTTTCCGGCAAGCCGCTGGGCGTGTTCCTGAAAGAGCGCATTTTCCAGCCGTTGGGCATGCCCGACACGGCCTTTCATGTGCCGGCAAGCCAGCTCGCGCGCGCGGCCCAGCCCTGGCAACGCCCGGACGGGCCACCGATGACGCGGCGCTTCGACGTGGCACAGGTACCGCGCTTCGAGTCGGGCGGCGGCGGGTTGACCTCGACGATGGCCGACTACCTGCGCTTCGCCCTGATGCTGGCGAACACCGGCGAGCTCGACGAGACGCGGTTGCTGGGACGCAAGACGGTGGAGTTCATGACCGCCGATCACGTCGCCGGCATCCCCGGCCGCCCGCCCGGCCTGGGGTTCGGCCTCGGCTTCGAGGTCCGGCGCGTGACCGGTGCGGCCAGCCTGCCAGGCTCGATCGGCGAATACGGCTGGGCCGGCAACGCCGGCACCCTGTTCTGGATCGATCCGAAAGAAGAGCTGATCGCGATCTACATGGTGCAGGTGAGCGACGGCGATCGCATCATGCTGCGCAACCAGTTCCGCACCATGATCCAGGCCGCGATCATCGATTAGAGCGTTTCATCTTTGATGGAAACGGCGGGTTGCCCGCTCACGTCATCCTGAGCGCAGCGAAGGATCTTGCGGTATTGGTATCAACACTGTCGGCGCCGATATTTCATCAGTGCCGATGCTCTTTGAACAATCCACCGCAAGGTCCTTCGCTTCGCTCAGGACGACGGTGGGTTGGACTGCTTCCATCAACGCGTGAACCGCTCTAGGTGGCCGTCATCCCCTCGCTGCGCTCGGGGACGCGAATTACGCCGCCGAGACGGCCTTCGCGTCCTTGGCCATCGCGGCACGGATCTCCGACACGATCTCGAACGAGCGTAGGCGCGCCTGGTGATCGAAGATCTGGCCGGCCATCATGAGCTCGTCGACGCCGGTCTCGGCGATGAAGGCCTCGATGCCGCGGCGTACCGTTTCGGGTGAGCCGACCTGGGCGCGGCGCATGGCATGGAACACGGTGGCTTTCTCGGGTTGCGACCAGCGTCCTTCCATGCTGTCGACCGGCGGCTGCAGTGGACCGGGCGTCCCGCGCCGCAGGTTGATGAACTGCTGCTGCAGTGATGTGAACAACCGCTGCGCCTCGGCGTCGGTGTCGGCGGCGACCACGGCGATGCCGGCCATGGCGTAGGGCTTCTCGAGCGTCTCGGACGGCTTGAACTCGCGGCGATAGATCTCCAGCGCATCCAGCAGGTGATCGGGCGCGAAGTGCGACGCGAAGGCGAAGGGCAGGCCGAGCGCCGCCGCAAGCTGGGCACCGAACAGGCTGGAACCCAGGATCCAGATCGGGATGTCCAGGCCGGCGCCCGGCACGGCGCGCACCGGCTGCCCAGGGACTGCCGGCTGGAAGTATGCCTGCAGCTCGATGACGTCCTGCGGAAAGCGATCGGCACCCGCGAGGTATCGGCGCAGGGCCTGGGCCGTGCGCATGTCGGTGCCGGGCGCGCGTCCGAGACCGAGGTCGATGCGGCCGGGATAGAGCGACTCCAGCGTCCCGAACTGCTCGGCGATCATCAGCGGTGCGTGGTTGGGCAGCATGATGCCGCCCGAGCCGACGCGGATGGTGCGGGTGCCGGCCGCGACATGGCCGATGACCACGGCCGTCGCGGCGCTGGCGATGCCCGGCATGTTGTGGTGCTCGGCCAGCCAATAGCGTTTGTAGCCCCAGCGCTCGGCATGCTGCGCCAGATCCAGGCTGTTGCGAAAGGCAAGGCCGGCATCGCCACCAGCGATGATCGGCGACAGATCGAGAACGGAGAAGGGAATCACAGTACAATACCTATATGCGGAGCAAGGGCTTTGCGCCCGTGGCGTTCGCGCCAGCATATGGGTACCCACCGTGGACACGCCAACGCAAAAGCACGCCGAGACACCAAACCTGGTGCCGCAATCAGTGTCGCCAACGCGACAGCAGGCCCTTGAGCATTCCCGGCGGCCGATCAGGTCGTACCAGGCGGAATTTGTTGACGACCATGGGATGGCCGCGCCACAGCGGCATGGCGCCTAGACCTTCCGGATCGAACGCGTCATTGGCGCTGGCGACCCTGATCGCAACGAAGTGTCCCGTTGCGCTCAGATGCGCACAGCTTTGCGCGATTTGCGCCCACTTCGCCGGCGGGGCCGGCTCCGGATCGGGGTGGCGCACCGCGCGCACGACCACCCATTCCGATCCGCGGTCGCCTTTGAACCAGAGGGCCGGATCCAGCCCAGGATCGCCGGCGGACGCGATGATCTCGCGGCCTTGTTCCTCGAGATGCTGACGCACGACCATAACGGCAAAGTCGTGCACCTCCCAGTCTGTCATTTCGATGAGATCATCAGTCATGAGTGCAGCCGGGTCGACGGGCTCACCGGTTCGGGCATGGCGTAGTCCCCAGCCAATGTCGACTGGCGACCACGTTTCGGAACGGTGCTGCATGGTCATGATGCAAGGATGCCCCTTGCAGTCATCGGCTATCCGCAGCAAGCCTTTCACTGAACCCGGCACCTCCAGAGCGCTTTGGTCATCCTCGACACGCACGAAGAAGAGCTGGTTGCCGAGGCGGAACGACAGATGCTCGAGAAACGGCGGTTCCAGACGTGCCTTCAGCCAAGCGAGGGGTCCTTGGCCCTGACGTTCGATGTGCTGCGCCGCCGCCCGCCAGCAATGGAAGAAAGCCTCCGATGGCTGGTACATCTCGATCTTGTGCACGGCTTTGGTGCTTCCCGAGGTTCAATTATTAGTTGCATTTATGATTTTACACTGGATCGCCAACAGGAAGAATAGGAATCGTCGGCGCGCGCGCGTTCCTTGCGTCCACACGACGCCGGCCCCAATGTTGCGCCGAAGCGCTCAGAGAGTGGAGCAGAACAATGCCGATCGACAAGCGCGTGGCGACGCCGGCGGCCGCGCTGCAGGACGTGCGCGATGGTGCCACCGTGTTCATCACCGGCTTTGGCGGCGCCGGTTTTGCCAACGTGCTGCTGCGGGCGTTGTGCGAGCGAGCACCGAAGGATCTTACCCTGGTCGTGAACTCGGCGACGCATCCGGCGTCGCTGACCCACGAATTGATCGCGGCCGGCCTGGTGCGCAAGGTGATCGCCAGCGCCGGCCGCGGCCGCGGCAACGACCTGTCACCCTTCGAGATCCTGCTGCGCGACGGCAAGATCGAGTTCGAGTGCGTGCCGCAGGGCACCTTTGCCGAGCGCATCCGGGCCGGCGGTGCCGGCATCCCGGCCTTCTTCACGCCGGTGGGTTTCGGTACCGACCTGGGGGCCGGCAAGGAGACGCGCACCATCGGCGGTCGCGACTGCGTGCTGGAAACGGCGATCACCGGCGACCTCGCCCTGGTGCGCGCCGACGTGGCGGATCGCTACGGCAACCTGGTCTTCCGCCACGCCCAGATGAACTTCGGGCCGGCGATGGCCACCGCGGCGACCCTGACAGTGGCGGAAGTGCGCGAGTCGCGGGAGGAACCGATACCGCCGGAACAGGTGCAGGTGCCGGGCGTCTTTGTCGATCGCGTCGTGGCGGTGGGAGCCTGACGATGAAAGCGCTCAACCGCAATCAGATGGCGGGGCGCGCCGCGCAGGACATCGGCGACGGCACGGTCGTCAATCTCGGCATCGGCATTCCCGTGCTGGCGTCCGATCATCTGCCCGCCGGGCGGGACGTCTTCTTCCAGTCCGAGAACGGTGTTATCGGCGTCGGGCCTGCCGCGGCTCCCGATCGCATCGAAGCGGATCTGGTCGAC
>DATEIF010000071.1:0-3292 GCA_035279205.1 Vineibacter sp. | reverse complement strand
GAAGCTGGGGGAGGGAGTAACCCCATGAGCGGTGCGCGTCAGCCGTTGCCGGCGTGGGTCGATATCGGGTTGATCCCGGTGGTCAACGTGCTGCTGGCCTTCATCGTCGTGGGCCTGATCGTGCTGGCGATCGGCGTCAATCCGTTCACGGCGGTGCGCATCATGATCGTGGGCGCCGTCGGCTATCCCGAGGCGATCGGCTACACGCTCTACTACACCACCAACTTCATCTTCACCGGGCTGGCCGTGGCGCTGGCCTTCCATGCCGGCCTGTTCAACATCGGCGGCGAGGGCCAGGCCTATCTCGGCGGCCTGGGTGTCGGCCTGGTGCTGCTGGCGCTCGATGCCACCCTGCCGCCGGTGCTGCTGATGGCGCTCGCGGTGCTGGCCTCGGCCTTGTTCGGCGCCGCCTGGGCCGCGGTCCCGGCCTACCTGCAGGCCTACCGCGGCATCCACATCGTGATCACCACCATCATGTTCAACTTCATTGCCGCGGCGGTGATGGTCTACCTGATGGTGAACGTGCTGATCGCGCCCGGCTCGATGTCGCCGGAGAGCCGCGAGTTCGCCCCAGCCGGCCACCTGCCCTTCATCCACGATCTGCTGGCCTACGTCGGCATCACCATGGGCCAGTCACCGCTGAACCTGTCGATCGTGTGGGCGGCGCTGTGCTGCGTCTTCGTCTGGGTGTTCCTGTGGCACACCCCGTGGGGCTTCGAGCTGCGCACCATGGGCCACAATCCCAGCGCCGCGATCTATGCCGGCGTCGACATCCGCCGCATGACGGTGCTGGCGATGTGCCTGTCGGGTGCACTCGCGGGCTTCGTCGGCGTCAACGAGATCCTGGGCGTGCATCATCGCCTGCTGCTGAACTTCACCGCCGGCTACGGCTTTGCCGGCATCGCCGTAGCGCTGATGGGCCGCAACCATCCGGTCGGCATCGTGCTGGCGAGCCTGCTGTTCGGCATGCTGCAGCAGGGCGGCGCCGAGCTCTCGTTCGACATCCCCGCCATCACGCGCGAGATGGTGGTGGTGATCCAGGGCCTGATCATCCTGTTCTGCGGCGCGCTGGCCCATTTCACCCGGCCATGGTTCGAGGCGCTGTTCGCCTGGCTGCGCGCCCGCAACGGGCGGGCGCAGGAACCCAGCCCGGCGGAGGCGTGAGGATGTCTGTCGCACGTTCCCTCCCCCACGCAGTGGGGGAGGTGGCCGAAGGCCGGAGGGGGAGCCGACGTGGTCTCTATTACCGAGATCACCACGGGTCCCCTCCGCCCCTTCGGGGCACCTCCCCACTGCGTGGGGAGGAGAAGACATGATGGAAGAGGCGATCACCTTTGCGGTGCTGATCCTGTCGGCCACGTTGCGGGTGGCGACGCCGCTGGTGTTGTGCGCCATGGGCGGGCTGTTTTCCGAGCGCAGCGGGCTGATCGACATCGGTCTCGAGGGCAAGATGCTGGCGGCCGCCTTCGTGGCCGCGGCGACCGCCTCGGTCACCGGCTCGGCCTGGCTCGGGCTGGGCGCCGCCATCCTGATCGCCGAGGCGCTGGCGCTGCTGCACGGCTTTGCCTGCATCACCCATCGCGGCAACCAGGTGGTGAGCGGCGTCGCCATCAACATCCTGGTATCGGGTCTCACCATCGTGTTCGGCATGGCGTGGTTCCAGCGCGGCGGCCAGACGCCGGCGCTGCCGCCCGAGGCGCGCTTCATGCCGATCACGCTGCCCGGCACGCAGGCGCTGGCCGACGTGCCCGTGCTGGGCCGCGTGTGGGGCGATTTGATCGGCGGCCACAACCTCATCGTCTACGTGGCGCTCTTGATCGTGCCGATCACCTGGTGGGTGCTGACCCGCACGCGCTTCGGCCTGCGCCTGCGTGCGGTGGGCGAGGTGCCGCTGGCGGTCGACGCCGCCGGCATCTCCGTCGCCTGGCTGCGCTATCGCGCCGTGCTGATCTGCGGCCTGCTGACCGGCATCGCCGGCGCCTACATCTCGATCGCGCAGAACGCCGCCTTCAGCCGCGACATGACGGCGGGCCAGGGCTATATCGCGCTGGCCGCCATGATCTTCGGCAAGTGGCGGCCGTTCCCGGCGCTGGGCGCCTGCCTGATGTTCGGCCTGCTCGATGCGGTGGCCATCCGCCTGCAGGGCGTGCGCGTGCCGGGCATCGGCGAGGTGCCGGTGCAGTTCATCCAGGTACTGCCCTACGTGCTGACCGTGATCCTGCTGGCCGGCTTCATCGGCCGCGCCGTCGCCCCCAAGGCGATCGGCGTGCCGTACGAGAAGGAGCATTGACAGGCTCGGTCGTCCTGCGCGAAGCGAAGGACCCTGCGGTGCGTCGATTGCCGCGATGGGACGTGTGGGTTCCCCTGGAAGATTCACCACAGAGGCACAGAGATCACAGAGGAGCACAGAGAAAATCGAATGCGCATCTTCGGCATGTGCCATCCTTCTTCCCTCTGTGCATCTCTGTGATCTCTGTGTCTCTGTGGTGAATCTTTTCTGCCTCGAAACGCGCACCCTGCTTGATCGACGCAAGGTCCTTCGCTTCGCTCAGGACGACAGAGATGACAGCTCCCTCCGATGACATGATCGCGTTGGCGCGCCAGGCGATGGCGCGTGCCCATGCGCCCTACTCGCGCTTTCCGGTCGGCGCCGTGCTGCGCGGCGCCAATGGCAGGCTCTATGCCGGCTGCAATGTCGAGAACGCCGCCTATCCCGAAGGCTGGTGCGCCGAGGCCTCGGCGATCGCCGCCATGGTGATGGACGGCGAGCGGCGCATCGTCGAGGCGCTGGTGATGGGCACCGGCGCCGCGCTGGTGACGCCGTGCGGCGGCTGCCGCCAGCGGCTGCGCGAGTTCGCCGCCGATACGCTGCCGATTCACATCTGCGGCCCCGACGGCCCACGCCGCACGGTCACCCTGGGCGAGCTGCTGCCGCTGTCGTTCGGGCCGGACAATCTGTCGGACAAAATCTGAGCGAGCACAGCGCGCGCGTCGGCGGCGGTGGCGTCGTTGAATGCAAGTCGTCGCGCCAGTGACCGGATCAAGTCACGATCCTCGTCGCGGCAGACAATCTCGAAACGGATCATGCCGTAGCGACACAGACGGTGCCGATACCGCTGGAGCGCGTGTTTTTGCGCGATCGTCCTCATCCCCCGCTCTCTCCATCGTATTTCCGGAAATAAATCACCCCGGCGAATCGCGTGACAACAATGACAACAATGACATCAATTCGATTTCCTGGGAGCGCGGGCCTCCGGCCCGCATCGGCGCGCAGCGCCGAATCATGAGCGGG
>DATEIF010000070.1:0-31028 GCA_035279205.1 Vineibacter sp. | reverse complement strand
GGACGTAATACCCCTCTCCGCCCGCGCAGCGGGGGGAGAGGGAGGGGCCCATCGCGTCAGCGATGGGAGGGTGAGGTGGGTGTTGAAGCCGGCCTCGTTCTCACAGGATCGATCACCTGGTTGAGGTACCCACCTCACCCTCCCATGCCTTCGGCATGGGGCCCTCCCTCTCCCCCCACTGCGTGGGCGGAGAGGGGACTTCTGATCACACAGCAACAACATACTGGCGCCGGCAGCGGCGGATATCGATCTCCAGCTCGAGCCCGGCCATGGGCGCGGCCGTGTCGTAGCAGATGATGCCGTTGAGCGGCCGGATGCCGCGCGGCGCCAGCACCTGGCGGTCGAGCATCAGCGCCAGCGCATGGCGGGCATAGAGATGGACCTGGGTCGCGTGGTCCCACACGATGCCCAGCGGCTGGGCGCGCGCCAACAGCGCGTCGACGACGCAGCGGGTCTTCTCGAGCAGGGCATCGTCGCTGGTTTCACCGCGACGCACCGGCTGAGCCGCGCCCATCGGGATCTCGGGAGCACCCGACATCACGAAGGACGGCGCCGGATCGGATGTCGGCACGGTGTAGGAGAAGGCCGCCAGCGAAATCGCGACCGGCGCGCCGGTGGTCGGCACCACGTTGGTGCGCATTGTCATCGCGAGGCCCTCGTCCAACAGCCCCCAGGAGTCCAGGTGGCCGGCATAGATCTTGTTGAACGCCAGGAATCCGTCGAGATCGAGCACGGTGGGCATGCGCAACTCGAAACC
Organism: Vineibacter sp.; assembly: GCA_035279205.1. Taxonomy (GTDB): domain Bacteria; phylum Pseudomonadota; class Alphaproteobacteria; order Reyranellales; family Reyranellaceae; genus Vineibacter. The sequence goes on along the minus strand of DATEIF010000070.1, from coordinate 30,271 downwards.
GCAGAACGCCGCCAGCGGCCGTCCCGATCCTTCGACGATGCGCTGAGCCGCGGCAAATCCATCCGCCAACGGCAGCGGCTTGCTCAGCACGACATACTCGATGGCGAAGCCCGGCAGCGCCTTCACACCGCTGCTGGCGAAATCCCGCATCGGCCCGTAGACGTAACCGCCCGCACTGTTCTCGACCGACATGCGGCCTCCTTGCAAGAGTCACAGCTGTCACCCCGAGCATAGCGAGGGATCTCCTGCAAGCCATGTACCATGCGTCACGCGCGGGAGATCCCTCGCTGTGCTCGGGATGACAGCTGATACTAGTCCGCGCTCTCAGGCTATGAAAGCCAGCGCTTGCGCATGCGGTAGTGCTTCACCGCGAGATAGTCGACGGCGTGGTCGCCGCCGAGATAGGCGTTCTTGACGTCGGGGTTGTCGGCGACGACGGCGGCCGGGCCGCTCATCACGATGCGGCCGTTCTCCAGCAGGTAGGCCGTCTTGGCGATCGAGAGCGCGGCGATCGCGTTCTGCTCGACCAGCAGCACGGCGACACCGGCTTCCTGGTTGATGCGCTTGATGATGCCGAAGATCTCCTCGACCAGGCGCGGCGACAGGCCCAGGCTCGGCTCATCGAGCAGGATCAGCTTGGGCTCCGTCATCAGCGCGCGGCCGATGGCCAGCATCTGCTGCTCGCCGCCCGACAGGTAGCCCGCTTTCGACGCCTTGCGGGCGGCCAGCGACGGGAACCAGTCGAAGGTGCGCGCGATCAGGCTCGCGACCTTGGCGCGGTCGCGATGCATCGAGGTCGCCGCCATCAGGTTCTCGGTCGGCGTCAGGTGCTCGAACACGCGACGGCCTTCGAGCACGTGCACGATGCCACGCCGTACTCGCTCGGCCGGCTCGATGCCGGCGATGCTCTGGCCGCCGAAATGGATGTCGCCGCGGCTCACCATGCCGCGCTCCGGTTTCAGCAGGCCGCTCACCGCCTTCAACGTCGTCGACTTGCCGGCCCCATTGGCGCCCAGGAGGGCGACGAGGCCGCCCTCCTGCACGTCGATCGAGACGCCCTTCACCGCCAGGAAGACGCGGTCGTAGACGACCTCGACGTTGTTGAGCGCCAGCAAGGTCATGCTACTTGCCGCTGGCCTTGAACTCGGCCGACGACTTGCGGATCTCGTCCCAGACCAGGTCTTGGTTCGCCGCGAACCAGTCGCTGACCGGCACGAACTTGGCGCCGTCCCAGCGCACGACGCGGCCGCGGCCGCCGCCCTGGTGGTCGGTCTTGGTCGAGGTCATCGCCGGCATCAAGCCTTCGGCGGTGAAGTTGGTGATGGCGCGCAGGCCCTCGTTGAGCCACGGCCCGGTGATCGGGCCGTTGGCGTTCTTCTGGAACGCCACGCGCACGCCTTCGGCGAGGATGGCGCCCATCATCACGCCGATATTGTAGTAGCTGGTGCCGACCTTGGCCTCAGGGCCGGCACCTTTGCCCTTGCCCACGACGTCCTTGAGGATGTCCTGGATCAGCTTGGGCTCGCGGCCGCCGGCACAGGCCTCGAACTTCAGCACGCCCTTGGTCTCGTTCTTGCCGACGACCTCCATGTCGGACTCCGACAGCCACACCGAGGAAGCGACGCGGTCCATGCGCACGCCGTTGCGGATCGCCTCGCTCAGCGCCACGGTCTGGCCGACGCCGGCGCCCCAGAACACCACCCAGTCGGGCCGCGCGCGGCGCACCTGCGGCCAGATCGCCGCCTGGTCGTTGCCGGGCGGCGTGTAGGGAAACGCCTGCAACTCGTAGCCCAGCTTCTGGCCCAGTGCCTGGAAGATCGGCAGCGGCTCGCGGCCGAACGGCGTGTCGATATGCACCACGACGATCTTCTTGCCCTTCAGGTCCTTGTCCTGCTGGCGGAAGAAGTCGACCAGGATGCCGGCCTGGGTCCAGTAGTTGGGCGACAGCGGCATTACGTAGGGAAAGACGCTGCCGTCGGCCGCGTCGCTGCGCCCCGACAGGGTCGTCAGCATGTTGATCTGGTCCTGCATCGCCCGCGGCACCAGGGCGCGCGCCACCGGCGTCGACAGCGGATCGATCAGCACGGCGCCCTGCTGCTTCAACCGCTCGTAGGTTTCGATGGCGCGCGGCACGTCGTTGCCATGGTCGGAGACCTCGGCCACCAGCTTGTAGCCGTTGATGCCGCCGCGCTCGTTGACCAGGGTGAGACAGTCGCGCTGGCCCTGGCTGTATTCGGCCGTCACGAACGTATAGACGCGCGTGAAGTCATGCAGCATGCCGAAGCGGATGACCTTGTCCTGCGCCAGCGCCCGGCCCAGCGGTAGCGGCGCCGCGGCTGCCAGCGCGGCGGCGCCGGCCACGAAATCGCGTCGATTGAGTGTCATTGCCCGCCCCTCCTTATGATGAACGCCCTACCGCCGGGCATGGCGGAAGGGCCAGACCAGAAAATAGTCCCTGACGTTGGCGTAGATCTTGGCCAGCCCCAGCGGCTCCCACAGCAGGAAGCCGATGATCAGCGCGCCGTACAGCACCAGCGGCACGTGCGCGCGCAGGTCGGTGCTGATGGGCAGCGCCAGCGCATCCGACACGCCGCCGATGATGTTGTTGAACACGATGGGTGCGAACAGGATCAGGGCTGCGCCGAAGAACGAGCCCAGGATGCTGCCCAGGCCGCCGACGATCACCATCGCCACCAGCTGGATCGACAGCTCGAGGTGGAACTGATCCGGTGACACCGAGCGCAGGTAGCAGACCGCCAGCACGGCGCCCACCACGCCGCCGATGAACGAGGAGATCCAGAACGCCAGCAGCTTGTAGCGCAGAGTGCCGACGCCGATCACCTCGGCGGCGTAGTCCTTCTCGCGTACGGCGGCGAGCGCGCGACCCAGGCTGGTGCGTTTGATGTTCAGCATGAACAGCGTCACGATCGTGCCGACCGCCAGCGCCATGTAATAGGTGGCGGCATTGCCGGCGACCGGCACGCCCAGGAACCGCACCGGCGGCACTTGGATCGTCGCCTGCGTGCCGCCGCTGATCGCCGGCACATGCGAGATCACGAAATCGACGATGTACTGCATGGCGAGCGTCGCCATGGCGAGATAGAGGCCCTTCACGCGCAGCGCCGCGGCGCCGAACACGATGCCGATGGCGGCGCTGGCCAGCCCGCCGCCGATCATGGCGATTTCCAGCGGCGTGCCGGCGCGCACCAGATGCACCGACGTGTAGGCACCGATCGCCATCACCGCGCCGTAGCCGAGATGGATCTGGCCTGCGCCGCCCATCAGGAAGTTCAAGCCCAGCGCCGCCGTCGACCAGATCACCCACGGCAGCAGGTAGCCGGCCAGATAAAGATCGCCGACCAGAAGCGGCGCCAGCACCAGCAGGACGAAGATGATGGCCACCAGCGCCCGGTCGAAGGGCAGCGGCCACAGCTGGCGTTCGCTGCGGTAGGTGGTGTGGCGGATGCCGGCGCGACGGTAGAACATCAGACGCGCTCGATATGTTCGCGGCCGAACAGGCCGTGCGGTTTGATCAGCAGGGTCAGCAGGATGATCACCGAGGCCACGACGTCGCGCGTGCCACCACCGACGATGGGATCGAAGATGCCGGTGGCCAGACTCTCGGCCACGCCCACGATCAGCCCGGCGACCAGCACACCCGGGATCGAGTCGAGGCCGCCCAGGATCGCGATGGCCAGCGCCTTGATCAGCAGCAGCGACAGCGACCAGTCGACGCCCTGGTTGGAACCCCACAGGATGCCGGCGACGGTCGCCGTCACGGCCGCCAGCCCCCAGGCCACAGCAATGGCGCGCTCGACGCGGATGCCGACCGACCATGACGCGGTCTGGTCGTCCGACACCGCGCGCATGAAGACGCCGAAGCGCGAGTTGAACACCAGCATCGAGATGACGATGACGACGGCCGAGATGATGCCGCCATAGAGCGTGGCACGGTTGATCAGGAACTCGCCGGCGAACACCGGCGCCTGTGGGATGCCGACATCGAGCCGCTTCACTGCCGAGCCGAAAACGCCCGGCAGCAGGCCGCGCAGCATGATCTCCAGGCCCAAGGTCAGCATGATCGCCATGATCACCGGCTGGCCTGCCATGCGGCGCAGCGCCAGCCGCTCGATGGCAAGCCCGACGACGAACATCATCACCAGCGCCAGCACGACGGCGAGCGCCATCGGCACGCCCAGCCCGCTCGCCACTGCCCAGGTCAGGTAGGCGCCCATCATGGCGATGGCGCCCTGCGCCAGGTTGGCCAACCCCGAGGTCTTGTAGATCAGCGTGATGCCGGCGGCGACGAGGGCATACATCAGCCCGACCAGGGCGCCGTTGATGGCCAGTTCGCCAAGCAGGAAGACGTCCATCTAGGCGGTATCCTGTTCGTGTTGATGGTGACGCACGCTCTTGTCGCGAGACGCCGCTGTCATCCCGAGCGCAGCGAGGGATCCAGGCATCGCCCCTAGATCCCTCGCTGCGCTCGGGATGACAATGAAACCGTGTCTTCCCTCCCCCACGCAGTGGGGGAGGTGGCCGAAGGCCGGAGGGGGACCCGACGTGGTCTTGATTGCCAATATCACGTCGTCTCCCCTCCGCCCCTTCGGGGCACCTCCCCACTGCGTGGGGAGGAGTCACTTACCTCCACGATCGACAGTGTCCGGCGCATGGTGCCGGTCTCGCCGCTTTCGTAGGTGATGCGGGCGTCGAAGTTCACCTGCGTGCTGCCGTCGTACAGGCCGGCGATCAGCGGCGCGTAGCGCTCCTCGATCACGTTGCGGCGCAGCTTGCGGGTGCGGGTGATCTCGCCGTCGTCGGCGTCGAAGTCCTTGTGCAGGTTGACGAACCGGTGGATGCGCAGGGCCGGCGCGAAGTTCTCGTTGCTGCGCGCGATGACGTCGCGCACCAGGTCGAGCACCTCGGGCTTCTGCGACAGATCGGCGTAGGAGGTGCTGGCAATCCCGCGCTGCTCGGCCCAGTACGCCACCGCATCGAAGTCTATGCACACGATGGCGTTCAGCACCGGCAGGCCGGCGCCGATCACGGCGACATTGCGGATGTAGGGCGAGAACTTCAGGCGGTTCTCGATGTAGTTCGGGATGTAGCGCTCGCCCGCCGCCGTGCGCACGACCTCGCCGACGCGGCCCAGCACCACGAGCTGGCCATCGGCTTCGATCGATCCGGCATCGCCGGTGCGCAGCCAGCCGTCGACAAAGGCCTTGGCACTGGCATCGGGGTCGTCGAAGTAACCATCCACGATGCTCTGCGAGCGCACCAGGATCTCGCCGCTGTCGTCGATCTTCACGTCGACGCCCGGCAGCGGCCGTCCGACCGTGTGCAGGCGCACGGCGCCGTCGTCCTGCGCCGCGGTGAACGCCGATGTCTCGGTCTGGCCGTAGAACTGCTTCAGGTTGATGCCCAGCGCGCGGAAGAACAGGAACGTGTCCTCGCCCAGCGCTTCGCCGCCGGTGTAGGCCCGCCGCGTGCGCGAGAGCCCCAGCGAGTCCTTGATCGGCGCGAACACCAGCACCTCGCCCAGCAGGCCCAGAACGCGGTCGCGCAGCGTGTCGGGCTCGCCCGCCAGTCGGCGGCGTTCGCGCGCTACGGCGAGCGGCATGAAGTAGTCGAACAGACGGCGCTTGAACGGCGTCGAATCGGCCATGCCGACTTGGACGTGCGTCAGCATGTTGTCCCAGGCGCGGGGTGCGGCAAGATAGAAGGTCGGTGCGACCTGGCGCAGGTCGGTCAGCACCGTCTCCTGCCGCTCCGGGATGTTGATGTGGAAGCGCAGCATGATGCCGGCGCACACGGTGAAGACGAAATCGCCGATCCAGGCCGTGGGCAGATAGGCGTAATGCTCCTCGCCGGTCTGGAAATAGCCGCCTTCCGCCGCGTTGCGCACGGCGGCGATCACATGCCGGTGCCGCGGCGCGATGCCCTTGGGGGCGCCGGTGGTGCCGGACGAATGCAGCAGCACGGCGATGTCGTCGCCGGTGGTGCGGCCGGCGATCTCGGCTTTCAGACCGGGTTCGGCCGCCAGCCGCGCACGACCACGGGCCAGCACGTCGGCAAAGGAGACCAGCCCTTCGTCCGTGTACTCGCCCAGCCCGCGCCGGTCGTCGTAGATGATGTGCGCCGGCCGGCCGATGCGACCGCGCAGCTCGATCAGCTTATCGACCTGTTCCTGGTCCTCGGCGATGGCGATGTCGGGCGTGCCGTGACGCGTGTAGTGCGTGAGCTCCTGCGGCGGCACGTCGGGGAAGACGGGCGATGGAAAGGCGCCCAGCGCGACGGCACCCAGCATCGCGACATAGAGGTTATAGCGGTTGTCGCCGATCACCGTCATGGCGGCGCGCGGCTTGAGCCCGAGCGCCTCCAGGCCGGCCGCGGCGGCCATCACGTCGTCGAAGAACGCCGCCCAGCTGTATTCCTGCCAGATGCCGAGGTCGCGCTCACGCACGGCGATGGTCCGGCCGTGCGCTGCCGCATTGCTGGCGAGCGCGGCGATGAGTGTGGCCGGCGTATCGGCGGCCACGCTCATGCGCCCTCCCGCCCCGGCTTGGCCATGGCGCCCTGCCCGAGATAGGCGGCGACCACCTTGGGATCGGCCATCGCCTCGCGCGGCTTGCCCTGCGCCAGCGGTGCACCCTCGTTCAGCACCAGCACGCGATCGCAGATCGCGGTCACCACATCCATGTGGTGCTCGATTACCAGGACGGAGAGATCGCGCTCGATCCGCGCATCGAGCACGAAGCGCGCGATATACTCCTTCTCCTCCTGGTTCATGCCCGCCATCGGCTCGTCGAGGATCAGCAGCCGCGGCTCGGCTGCCAGCGCCCGCGCCAGCTCGACCCGCTTCTGCATGCCCAGCGGCACGATCTCGACCGGCTCGTGGCGGATGTCCTGCAACTGCATGAAGTCGATGATCTCTTCGACCACGCGGCGGTGCGCCACCTCCTCGCGCACTGCCGCCAGCCAGTAGAACAGGGTAGCGATGGCGCTGGGCCGCATGTGGATGTGGCGGCCGACCAGGATGTTGTCGAGCACGCTCATGCCCTTGAACAGGGCCAGGTTCTGGAAGGTGCGGGCGACGCCGTGGCGGGCGATGCGGTGCGGCGCCCAGCCGGTGATGTCCTGCCCGAACAGCGCGACCCGGCCCTGGTTGGGCGGGTAGAAGCCGGTGGCGACGTTGACCATCGTGGTCTTGCCGCTGCCATTGGGCCCGACCAGACCGAAGATCTCGCCCTGCTGCAGGTCGAAGCTGACGCCCTTGAGCGCCTTCACGCCGCCGAAGGCGCGCTGGATGTCCGTACAGCGCAGCGCCGGTTCGCTGGCAGCCGCCGTCCGCGCCTTGCTGGCGTCCGTCAGGGTCGACATCTGTCGGCGACCGGTACAGGCGAGACGGCAATCCCTCGGCGCGCAAACACCATTTCCACCCCTCACGCGCACGGATTTGCGACCGAGCTTGCGTACGAACATTCAATACGGCGCCCGCCGGCCTTGTCAATGTGAATGGGATTCACTTTTTGGACGCGAGGGCGATGAGCAGGTTGTATCACATGCAAGATCATCAACGACTTCCGTCATCCTGAGCGCAGCGAAGTATCTTGCGGTGCGTCGCTCATCAGCCGTCGTGCGTTTGACGCACCGGCATGAGATTCACCACGGAGGCACAGAGGGCACAGAGGGCGCAGAGGAAGATACCGCGCGCCAACGGCGCGCCAGCCTTTCTCTCTGGGTTCCTCCGTGCCTCCGCGGTGATATCTTCCTATCTCCAACTTGACCGTGATGATTGACGCACCGCAGGGGTTCTTCGCTGCGCTCGCCCCATGCTGCGGCGCGCAACGCAGACTTGCCGAGGCGGTGGTGGCGCCGGCAGACGCCGCTGCTACCATGTTGTAATGAGCAACAGCACGATGGCCGCGGACAGTTCCGCCGCGGCGGTAGCGGCGGCGCCGACAGCGACGTCGGCCACCAGCACGACCTTCGCCATCATTCTCTCGTTGAGCTTCTGCCATCTGCTCAACGACATGATGCAGTCGCTGGTGCCGGCGCTCTATCCGATCCTCAAGGACTCGCACGGGCTGTCGTTCGGGCAGATCGGCTTCATCACGCTTGCCTTTCAATGCACCGCCTCGATGCTGCAGCCGGTGGTCGGCCTCTACACCGACAAGAAGCCGCAGCCCTATTCCCTGATGATCGGTATGGGCTTCACCCTGGTCGGCCTGCTGCTGATGTCCCAGGCGCACAGCTACCCCATGATCCTGCTGGCGGCGGCGCTGATCGGCATGGGCTCGTCGGTGTTCCATCCCGAGGCCTCGCGCGTGGCCCGCATGGCCGCCGGCGGCCGCTACGGCCTGGCGCAATCGCTGTTCCAGGTCGGCGGCAACATCGGCTCGGCGGCGGGCCCGCTGCTGGCGGCCTTCATCGTCGTGCCGCACGGCCAGCAGAGCATCGTCTGGTTCTCCGCCGCCGCCCTGGTGGCGATGATCGTGCTGTTCCAAGTCGGTGGCTGGTACCGCGCTCGTCGGGGCACGCAGAAGCCCGCCGCCCGCGGCAAGACCGCGGCGGCGAGCGGCGGCGTGCCGGCACTGTCACGGGGTCGCGTCACCATGGCCGTGGCCGTCCTGGTGGCGCTGCTGTTCTCCAAGAACGTCTACAGCGCCAGCCTCGGCTCGTATTTCACGCTCTACCTGATCGACAAGTTCGGCGTCGACGTGCAGACGGCGCAGCTCTACCTGTTCGCCTTCCTGATCGGCATCGTCGCCGGCACCATCGTGGGCGGCGTGGTGGGCGACAGGGTCGGCCGCATCCCAGTGATGTGGTTCTCGATCCTGGGCGCCCTGCCCTTCGCCCTGATGCTGCCGTACGCCAACCTGTTCTGGACCGGCGTGCTGGCGGTGGCGGTCGCGATGATCATGGCGTCGGCCTTCTCGGCCATCCTGGTCTACGCCCAGGACCTGATGCCCGGCCGCGTCGGCCTGGTGGCCGGCATGTTCTTCGGCTTCTCGTTCGGACTGGGTGGACTGGGCGCCGCCGCGCTCGGCCAGCTCGCCGACATCGCTGGCATCGATGCCGTCTACAAGGCGACACCATTCCTGCTGCTGCTGGGCCTGCTGACCGCGCTGCTGCCGCGTCAGCCCGGCACGTCGAAGGCGACGGGTTGATCGCAGAGGCGGGAGCGTTACCGGCCTGGGAGCGATTTAGCGGCGTTCTGTTGCCGTCCCGGCCACCGTCAACTCCCGAGACGCTGTGTCGAGGACGGCCAGCGCGCCGACAGGCACGCTCAGGGGGTGATCGCCGTGGCCCAACGGCAGCCCGCCGAGGATCGGCACGCCCAGCTGTCCCAGATGGTCGCGCAGCAGATCGATGATCGACCAATCGCGATGGGGCTCGAAGCCGGTGAATTGACCGACCGCCACGCCTGCGAGACCGGACAGATGGCCGCCCTTGCGCAGCATGGTCAGCTGTCTGTCCACCTGCCCGATATACATGTTGACGGCTTCGAGCAGCAGGATGGCACCGGTCAGGTCGGGCAGGGCCCAGCCGACGGCCGTCGATATCATGCTCAGGTTGCCGCCGATGAGCCGGCCTCTGGCCGTTCCAGCCGTGGTCAGCACCGACGTCGATTCCTCGGGCCGAGTACGAAGGCTGATCGTCTCGCCAACCATCAGCAGGCGCCGCAGGGCGGCGCTGCTCTGCTTGTTGATGCTGCCATCGCTGCCATCCATCAGGGCGCCATGGATGCCCACCAGCCGGCAGTGCCGCCACAGGCTGAGATGCAGAATGGTGATGTCGCTGAAGCCCACGACGAATTTGGGATCATGCCGCGCCGCCGCGAAATCCAGTCGGTCGGCGATTCGGTACGATCCCTTGCCGCCCCTTGTAGTGAAGATGGCGCGCACGGTCGGGTCGCGCAGGGCGTCGTTGAAATCGGCCAGTCGCTCATCGTCCGTGCCCGCGAGATACGCCATCTGCCGGAAAGCATGCGGGCCGATATCGACCGTCAATCCCCAGCTCTCCAGCATCCTGGCACGCCGCAGCACGGCTTCTGTTTCGGGCGTGCTCGCAGGCGATACAAAGCGGACCTTGTCACCCATCCGCAGCGGCGGCGGTACCAGGATCGCCTCATGCTTCGGACACGTCGCGAGCTTCATCGCACGAGCATGTCATAGACTTGACCCACCGTCCTCTTGTTCGACGCCTGCGCCGGCATATAGTTCTCGAACCTCCGATATCCCCTGTCTTTGCTCAGAGGACTCGCCATGAAGTCCATGCGCCCCACGCTCTATGGCAGTCGCCATGCGGTCTCCGCCGGCCACTATCTCGCAGCGGCCGCGGGGTTCTCGATCCTTGAGGCCGGAGGCAACGCGATCGACGCCGGCTGCGCGGCCGGCATCGCGTTGGCCGTGCTGCATCCGGACGAAGTCAATGTGGCGGGCGTCGCGCCGATCATGATCCGAACCGGCCAAGGCAAGATCGTCACGATCGCAGGCCTTGGTCATTGGCCGGCGAAATTTCCTGCCGACCTGTTCATGCGGGAGCATGGTGGCAAGATGCCGTTGGGCCTGCTGCGCACCGTCGTGCCGGCAGCACCCGATGCGTGGATCACGGCGCTCTGCGACTATGGCACGATGTCGTTCGGCGATGTGGCGGCCGCAGCCATCTGCTACGCCCGCGAGGGCTTCGCCGTGTTCGAGTACATGGCCATGATGGTGAAGGAATACGAGGACGGCTACCGCACGTGGCCGTCCAATGCCGCCATCTTCCTGCCGGGCGGGAAACTGCCACAGGTCGGTGACCGCTTCCTGCAGACCGATCTTGCCGGCACGCTCCAGTACATGGTCGATCAGGAGCGTTCGGTGCTCCGGCGCGGCCGGATCGCCGGCCTGCAGGCTGCGCGCGCTGCTTTCTATTGCGGCGACATCGCTGAGCAGATCGTGCGTTATCACGAGCAGGAGGGCGGCTACCTCAGCCGGGAGGACCTGGCCGGATTTCACTCTCGCTACGAGGTACCGGTCCAGATCCGGTGGCGCGACTTCAATGTATTCACGTGTGGACCCTGGTGTCAGGGGCCGATGCTGGCCCAGGCCCTCAGGATGGTGGAGGCGGCGGGCGGGCTGAATGGTCTCGCCCACAACAGCCCCGACTACATCCACCTGATCACCGAGATCATGAAGGCCGCCTGTGCCGACCGCGAGTACCGCTACGGTGATCCGTTGTTCGTCGATGTCGGCATGGACGAGCTCCTGTCGGACGCCCACATCGCCCAGCGCGTCGCTGCCATCGACAACGAACGCGCCATGCCGGACATGCCGCCGCCGCTCGGCCGGCATCCCAGCAACCGGCCGCCGCCCGATGACAGGATGACTGCGCGTAGCGACGCCGCTAGTGACGCCGTTGTCGAGCCCGACACGTCCTATTGCTGCGCCGTCGACCGCTGGGGCAACGTGCTCTCCGCCACGCCGTCAGACGGATCCTGGCGCTCGCCGGTGATTCCAGGCCTCGGTATCGTGCCCTCGGGGCGCGGTACGCAATCACGGCCCGACCCGCGCCATCCTTCCGGCGTGGCGCCCGGCAAGCGGCCCCGGCTCACGCCCAACCCGGCCATCGCGGTACGCGACGACGGCAGCATCATCCCCTTCGGGGCGCCCGGCGGCGACGTGCAGGTGCAGGCGATGCTGCAGGTCTTCCTGAACACCTTCCACTTCGGCATGGACCTCCAGGAAGCGATCGAACAGCCGCGCTTCGCGACGTTCAGCTTCCCCAACTCTTTCGCGCCCTACACCCACCTGCCCGGCCGGCTGAACATCGAGGACCGCCTGCCGTCAGCGACAATCGATGAGCTGCGTCGCCGTGGCCACGATGTCGAGATGTGGCCTGCCTACACGCGCCGTGCCTGCTCAGTCGAGACAATCCTGCTCGACGGCAAGACGGGTTTCCGGCGCGCCGGCGCGGACTTCCGCCAGCCTGCCTACGCGATCGTGAATTAAGGGCCTGACTGAAAAGCACCGCCCTCGCGGCCTTGCGACATGCGGCGCTGTCAGATCGGCGCGCTCCACAGCCGCTCATCGGCCAACGCCTCGGCCACGTCACCGGCGATGGCCTGCAGCAGCTTCTCGCCCTTCGCAGCACTGGCGGTGGCGGCATCGCCGATCACGCCGATGGGCGAGCGGCTGGAGAGTTGACGCCAGCGGTAGACGCCTGGATTGACGCCGGCGATGCCCGACAAACCGCCGATATAGGGACCGTGCATCTGTGCCAGCTCGTCGGGGTTCACGAGCTCGGGCGCCAGCGCCATGATCATCGAGGTCTCGGCCTCGCAGGCGTGCAGCAGCGCCTTCTGCCGGTCGAGCAGCGTGGCGATCGATTGCGCGGCGATGTCCCAGTAGGTGCCGGTGGCCAGAGGCAGCTTGTGCGCCACCGTCAGCTCGCCGATCATGTTCTGCAGCGCCGTCGTGTTGCCGCCATGGCCGTTGAGCACGAAGATGCGCCTGAAGCCGTGGCGGATCGCCGACTCCACCACGCAGCGGATCACGGCATACATCGTGGCGTAGTCGAGCGTGATGGTGCCATTGAGCGACATGTGATGCTCGGACATGCCGTACGGGATGGTCGGCGCCACCAGCACCGGCGTGGACGGCGCCATGAGGCGCGCCGCGCGCTGCGCCACCTCCTGCACCAGCCGCCAGTCGACCATGCTGGGCAGATGCGGGCCATGCTGCTCGGTGGCGCCGATCGGCACGATCACGACGGCGTTGCGCCCGGCCATCGCCTTGATCTCGGCGGCCTTCAGCCGCGACCATTCGATTTCGGTCATGGGTGTTCTCCTTGTATTTTCACCTCTCCCGCAGGCGGGAGAGGCCGACGAGCGCACAGCGCTCGGCGGGTGAGGGCTTCAGGACTCGGCACCACGTCCTTGGCCCCTCACCTTCCCATCGTGCTGCGCACGATGGGCCCCTTCCTCTCCCGCTTGCGGGAGAGGAAATTCAAAAACTACAGCGACGGCAGCGGGGCCATGGGGATGCCGAGCCACTTGCGGTGCAGCTTGTCGAGCTCGCCGTTCATGGTGTTGAAGAAGATGAAGCCGTCGAGCCAGCGCACCAGGTTGTGCTCGCCCATGCGCACGCCCATGTGGGCCGGGCTGCGGCGGATGGTGAACTTCAGCTCGAACTCCTTGTTAGGATTGCGCTTGGCCAGGTCCGGCACGATCAGACTGTTGGTGGCGATCAGGTCGGCCTGGCCCGAGATGTAGGCGGCCGCCGCCGTGGCATCGTCCTCGGTGCGCATGATCGTGGCCTTGGGATTCATCGCCGACAGTCCCAGGTCCTGGGTCGTGCCCTTGGCCGCCGCCACCTTCAGGCTGCCCAACGTGTCAGCGGATGTCACGGCAGCGCTCTTGGGACCGAACACCGCGAGCTGCGTGTCGGCGTAGGGCGCCGTGAACATGATTTGCCGCGCGCGCTCGGGCGTCAGCCCCATCACCGAGATCACGATGTCGACCTTGTCGGTGAGCAGGAACGGGATGCGGTTGGCACCGGTGACCTGCTGCATCTCCAGCTTCACGCCCAGTGCCTTGGCCACCATGTTGGCGAGATCGACGTCGAAGCCCTCGGCCTCGCGGTTCTGGTTCTGTGAGCCGAACGGCGGCACATCGAGCGGCACGGCGATGCGCACCGTACCCTTCTTCAGGATGTCCTCGAAGCGGTCGGCCTTCGCCGCCGCGCCGGCAAAGGCCATCACCGTCACTGTCAATAGCGCTGTCAGAATCCGTTTCATGTTGTTTCCCCCTTTGGTTTTCGTCGTCCTGAGCGAAGCGAAGGACCCTGCGGTGGTCGTGGCAACGGATGAAGGTACTGGTGAATCACCTTCGCTGTTGCCGTCATGACGGACCACCGCAAGGTCTTTCGCTTCGCTCAGGACGACGAGGCTCACGCTTCAACATCATGCGCCCTCCGCCCCATCAATGCAGCACCGCGCTCAGGAACGTCTCCAGTTCGGCCGTGCGCGGCTTGGCCAGCGTTTCGGCCGCCGGTCCCTGCTCCCACACCTTGCCCTGGTGCATGAACACTACCCGGCTCGCGACCTTGCGCGCGAAGCCCATCTCGTGCGTCACCAGCATCATGGTCATGCCGTCGCGCGCCATCTCCTCCAGCACCTTCAGCACCTCGCCGACCAGCTCGGGATCGAGCGCCGAGGTGATCTCGTCGAACAGCATCAGTTGCGGCGACATCGCCAGCGACCGTGCGATCGCGACCCGCTGCTGCTGGCCGCCCGACAGGCGGTCGGGATAGGCGTCGATCTTTTCCTCCAGCCCGACCTTGCGCAGCACGGCGCGGGCCAGTTCCCGTGCCGCCTGGCGGTCCATGCCCTTCACCACCGTGGGGGCGAGCGTGATGTTGCGCTCGACCGAGAGGTGCGGAAAGAGGTTGAAGCTCTGGAACACGATGCCGACCTGCTGGCGCAGCTTGCGCAGATCGGTGCCGGGATCGTTCACCACGGTGCCGGCGAAGGTGACGGCGCCGCCCTGGATCGGCTCCAGCCCGTTGACGCAGCGCAGCAGGGTGCTCTTGCCCGAACCGGAGCGACCGATGATGGCGATGATCTCGCCCTTGTCGACGGAAAGCGACACGCCGTCGAGCACCGTCAGCGGCCCGTAGCGCTTGACCACGTCGCGCAGATCAACGAGCGACATGCAGTCTCCCCTCCAGGCGCCGGCTCCACCGGGTGAGCGGGAAGCACAGCGCGAAATAGAGCGCCGCCACGATCAGGTAGACGCTGAACGGCCGGAACGTCGTCGCCGTCGTCAGTTGGCCCTCGCGCGTCAGCTCGACGAAGCCGATCACGGCAGCCAGCGACGTATTCTTAATCAGCTGGACCAGGAAACCCACCGTGGGCGGGATCGCCACCCGCACCGCCTGCGGGATGATCACATGGCGCAGCTGCTCGGTGAAGCTCAGCCCCAGCGACGCACCGGCCTCCCACTGCGTGCGCGGGATCGACTGCAGGCAACCGCGCCAGATCTCGCCCAGGAAGGCCCCGGCGTAGATCGAGTAGGCAGCCGCGGCGGCTATCCACGGCGATACGGTGATGCCCACGATGGACAGGCCGAAGAAGAAAACGAACAGCCAGGCCAGCAGCGGCGTGCCCTGCACGGCGTGCACGTAGACCATGGCGGCCCACCGCAGCGGCGCCATGGGCGACACCCGCAGCAAAGCGACTGACAGGCCGACGATGGTGCCGCCGGCAAACGCGATTGCCGTGAGCGCCAGCGTCCAGCGCATGGCCGCGATCAGGTAGAGGACGTCGATGAAGGCGAGTTCGCGGATCATCGGCGCACGAACACGAGCTGATAGATGGCCGCCAGGATCAGGCGGAACACCAGGGCCAGCGCGAGATAGGCGCCGGCCACGACGGCGTAGATCTCGAAGTCGCGGAAGGTACGCGACTGCACGATCGAGGCGGCATGGAACAGATCGGGCGCCGATATCTGCGAGACGATGCTGGTCGCCAGCATCAGCAGCACGAACTGGCTGGCCAGCGCCGGATAGATGATCTTCAGCGCCGGAAACAACACGATGTAGCGGAAGATCTGCACGCCCGACAGGCCCATGGCAGCGCCGGCCTCGATCTGCGAGCGCGGGATGGCTTCGATGCCGGCGCGCACGATCTCCGACGTGTAGGCGCCGAGATTGATCGTGAGCGCGATCAGCGAGGCGGTGACAGCATCGAACTTGATACCGGCGCTGGGCAGGCCGAAGAACACCAGGAACAGCTGCACGATCAGCGGCGTGTTGCGGATCGCCTCGACGTAGCTGGCGATGGCCAGCCGCAGCCAGCGCGGTCCGTAAACGCGGCCAGCGGCACACAGGGTACCGATGGCGAATCCGGCGACGATGGTGATGGCCGACAGCAGCAGCGTCAGCATCAGGCCGTCGGCAAGAAACTCCCAGGCAGCAAAAACGTCACGAAAATTGAAGGTGTACGTCAACGCCCCGATCATCCCCCCGCACGCAGCCTAGCGCACATCTCCTCTGCCCGCGACCCGTTCCTTTCCCCGAAGGGGGAAGGAACGGGTCACGGGGAGCGTGCGCGCGCTAAGCGCTCTCGTTGCTCAGCACGTCGCCGAACAGCTGCCACGTCTCGCCATCGAACCGGGCCAGCCGCACTGCCTGGATGGGATAGAAATCGGTCGGGCTGGTGTTGATCCGGATGCCGGGCAGCAGCATGGGAATTTCGAGGTTGCGCATGCTGGCTGCCATCTTCATCAGATTGGCTCGGGTGAGGTTGTCGCCGCAGCGCTTCAGGCAGTCGTGCATGGTGGCGGAGACGGCATAGGCATAGACATTGGCGGCATCGGCCGGGTTGGCGTCCGGCTGATACTTCTTCATCCACGCGTCCCACGCCTTGAAGTCGGCATCCTGGGCCCATTGCGCGTCCGTAGCGTCCTTCACGTAGGCGGCCGTGATGATGTCCTTGCTGTTGTCCAGGCCGGCCGGCTTGAGCACGGCCGCCACCGACGCCGAAACATTGGCCAGGTAGTGCACCGGCTTCCAGCCGAGATCCGCTGCCTTGCGGATCGCCTGCGCAGCCGCCTTGGGCGTGGCGTGGTTGAAGAAGACGTCGGCGCCGGAGTCCTTGAGCTGGATGACCTGGCTGTCGACCGTGGGATCGGTGACCTCGAAGCTCACCGTCTTGATCAGGAACTTGTCCCTGTCCTTGCCGAAGCCGGTCTGAAAGCCGTGCAGGTAGTCTTTCCCCGAGTCGTCGTTCTGGTACAGCATCGCCACCTTGGCGTTGGGACGCGTGGCCATGATGTGCTTGGCATAGATCGCCGCCTCGGTCGCGTAGTCGGGCTGCCAACCCATGGTCCAGGGAAACCCGCTGGGATTGCCCCATTTGGACGCACCGGTGGCGACAAAGAGCTGCGGTACCTTCTTTTGATTGAGGTACTTCTGCACGACGGTGTTGGTCGGCGTGCCCAGCAACTGAAAGATGGCGAAGACCTGGTCCTCCTCGACCAGCTTGCGCACCATCTCCACGGTCTTGGGTGGCTGGTAGCCGTCGTCGTAGGTAACGAAGTTGACCTTGCGGCCGTTGATGCCGCCCTCGTCGTTGACCTTGGCCCAATAGGCCCCGATCGCCTTGCCGATCGTGCCGTAGGCCGACGCCGGTCCCGAGTAGGGATTGGTGTGTCCGAGCTTGATTTCCTTGTCGCTGACGCCGGGATCGTACTTCTTCTGTGCCCGGGCCACATAGGGTGCCGTGAGAGCGAACGCGGTAGCCGAGGCCGCGAAGGCGCGACGGCGAACAGAACTCATTGTCGTTTCCTCCAAACCTGACGATGCCGAGACCGCGGATCGTGTCGTCCGCTTGCTGCACACCGCGAAACGCTAACGACCGAGTCCCTGCTGTCAATCCGACGACACGACAAGCAGCCCAGCCCTGCACGCATGGGGGTCGCTGGCCCCATGCGTGCGTGGTGTGCTGGTACCAGACACACCGCGAGGACATGCGCCCATGATCGAGGAGATCCTTGATATCGCCACCAAGGACGGCGCGATGGAGACGTTCATCTGCCGGCCCGAGCGCCATGGGCCCTATCCCGCCGTGTTCTTCCTGATGGACGCGCCGGGCATCCGCGAAGAGCTGTACGACATGGCCCGCCGCCTGGGCACATCAGGCTACTATGTGCTGCTACCCAACCTCTACTACCGCGCCGGACGCGACACGAAGTATGGACCCGATGTGCTGGAGCACGGCAGCGCCGAGCACACCCGCATGCGCGCAGTGCGCACCAAGATGACCATCCCGCCGGTGATGGACGACATCGCCGCGATGCTGGCCTTCGTCGACCGGCAGAAGGACGTGCGCAAGGGCGCGGTCGGTTGCCACGGCTATTGCATGAGCGGCCCCTACGCGCTCGCCGCCGCCGCGCGCTATCCCGACCGCATCGCCGCAGCGGCGTCGTTCTATGGCACCTGGCTGGTGAGCGACGCGGTGGAGAGCCCGCACCTGACCCTGGGTAAGGCCAAGGGCGAGCTCTACATTGCCTGCGCCGAGCACGACGACCTGGCACCGCCGGATATGGTCAAGGAACTGCAGGGCCTGTTCGCGCGATCAGGCGCCGGCGGCGAGCTCGAGATCTATCCCGGTGTGCACCACGGCTTCGCCTTCCCCCAGCGCAAGGTCTACGACAAGCCCGCCGCCGAACGGCACTGGGAGCGGCTGCTGTCGCTCTACCGCCGGCGACTGGGTTGAGCCTGCCTTCCCTCGCAAGTGGGAAGGTACGTAGGGTATCCGGCCTCTCATTCCAGAAAGCTGTGATCGAGGCCCATGTTGGCGACGAACGGCTTTTCGTGTTCCAGCGCCTTGGCGTAGGTATCGGTCGCGGCGATCTGCTTGAGATACGCCGCCAGCTTGGGATACGCGGCGGTGTCGATCCTGTAGCCCATGTATTGGTAGACGATGAAGTTCGAGACGATGGCGATATCCGCCAGCGTCATCGTATTGCCGACGAGAAACGTTCCGCCGATCTGCGCGTCGAGATAGGCGAAAATCTTCGGCTGCACGGCGTTGAGGACAGTGTCGATCACCGCCTTGTCTGATGGAATCCGTCTGATCTTCGGATTGACGACGGTCTGCACGAACAGCGGATGCACGACGTGACGGAAGATCGTACCGCCGGCATAGGCGTCGAACCACAGCGTGCGGCCATAGCCCTCAGCATCGCTTGGCAGGATTGACGGCGTCGGCTGCTTCTTCTCCATATACAGGCAGATCGCGGTGGAATCGGCGAGCGTGAAGGCGCCGTCCTCCAGCACCGGGATCAGCCCGGTCGGGCTCAGCGTGCCCCAGTCCGGCGGCGGGTTGTCCGGGATCACGGGAATCACAGGCTTCACCGTGTAATCCATGTCCTTCAGAATCGCGGTGACGATCGTCTTGCGGGTGTGAACCGACAGGGGAACGCCGTGGATCGTGAGCATGATATTCTCCTGATGATGTCGCTGCCCGGTATAGGGCACAGCAGTGGGTGTTGGCGGGAACGCGTCTGCGCCCGGCCTGGGTTGGCACGGAAGAACGAACGTCGGGTTAGGCGGCTTTGCGAATCGGGAACTGGATCTCCACCAGGGCGCCTTCGAAACCGGGAGGCCCCGTGATCTCTTCAAGGAAGACCTCGCGGCAGGCACCCGCGATCTCATAGTGGTTGGCCTCGATCCAGCGACCGACGGCGCTGAATGAGGTGTGGCTTTCCGCGTTCGTGCCCGGACGCACGATGGTTGCCATGGTCTCGACCGCGGACAACTCGCTTGCCCGCAGCACGAGATCGCCCGCGATGCGCACGCTGACATTCGAAGGACGTGTCAGCGAGAAGCCGATGTCGAGATCGAGCTTTTCCGAATCGACGTCGTTGCGCGCGACGACCATCAGCCTGTCGCGCAGCCCCGGCTTGATCTGCCGGCTGCCTTCCGCCGCGACGGTTCGCACCATGCGCACCACCTCGTCCATGCTCTCACAGGCACAGTTCAGCGACAGGAACGGCATCGGTGGAACCGACTTCACGATGACGTCGAGATCCTCGGCCTTGCCTTCCTTGTCGATCTGAGCGATGCGCGACTCGATATGGCGCAGCCGGGCTTCTTCTTCCTGCAGCGAGCGCTCGATCTGCGCCCGCTTCAAGGTCAGCATGCTGCGCAGCTGCGTCGGTGAGATCTCGTCCTTCAGCAGCGGACCGATCTGCTCGAGCGACAGGCCGAGTTCCTTCAACGCAAGAATGCGGTTGAGCCGCGGCAGCTGCCGGGTGGTGTAGTAGCGATAGCCGGTCTGCTGGTCGATGTGTGCCGGCTGCAGCAGGCCGAGCTGGTCGTAGAACCGCAGCTGCCGTCCGGACACCTGGGCGATTTGTGCGAACTCGCCGATCCGAAACATCGTCACGCCTCCCGCGTCAGCTTGCGAGGAACGCCTGCAGGTCAGCCGTCACGCGATCACGCTCGGTGACGACGATACCGTGCGAGCTGCCTTCATACGCGATCAGCTTCGATCCGGCGATGCCGGCCGCCGTCGCCTTGGCCTGTTCGAACGACACCGGGATGTCGGCGGTGCCGTGCAGGACCAGCGTCGGGACCTTGACCGCGCCGAGTTCGGAGCGGAAGTCGGTCGTGCTGAAGGCGTCGATACACCCGATCGTCGCCGGGATGCCGGCTTGCATCGCCATGGCAAGCGCGCTGTCGAGAACCGCCTGCGTGATAGGGACGGTCGAGGGCCGTTTGGCGTCGAAGAACACGTCGGCCAGCAGACCGGCGAAGAACGCCTTGCGGTCGCCGCGCACGCCCTGCTTCATGCCGTCGAACACGCCGATATCGGCGCCGATCGGATTGTCGCCGGTCTTCAGCAGGTAGTACGCCGCACCGCCGACGAGTCCGGCCTTCACCACGCTGCGATTGTTGTGGCGTGTAAGGTATCGCACCACCTCGCCACCGCCCATGGAGTAGCCCACGATGGTCGCATCGCGCACGCCGGTCTGGTCGATTACGGCGGCCAGATCATCGGCGAAGGTGTTGAAGTCATAGCCGCCGTCCGGCTTGCCGGAACGGCCGAACCCGCGGCGATCGTACGTGATGACCCGGTAACCGGCTTTCGACAGTGCCGCCGCCTGGTCGTCCCAGATATCCGCGTTGAGCGGCCAGGCGTGGGTCAGAACGACGGCACGACCGCTGCCGCCCGTATCCTTCACGAACAGCGCCACGCCGTCCTTCGTCTTGATGGTGGCGGTGCGGGCGATCGTGACGCGCGGCAGGGCCGCGATGGACGCCGCTGCGAGCGCGCTGCCCAGAAATGCACGACGATTGCTGATCATCATGAGCTCCTCCGTTGGAGGAGCGCGTTGTGGCCGTTTGACGTAGGGTCAAAGTCAAGCGCAAAGCGCGCGCTGCGACGGTCCCCGCGAGGAATCGCAGCGCACCGCCACGGCGAACCCCATGTCAGGCCGCGCTCACAACGGTCTCTATCTTTCCGGGGAAATCCCTTCTCCCCGCGCAGGCGGGGAGAAGGTGCCCGAAGGGCGGATGAGGGGCTTCGCGGTCCGATGCAGATCGCGCCGGTACCAGCTCAATCGCGTCTTGTCGTGACGTTGCGGAAGCCCCTCATCCGGCCGCCGCTGCGCGGCGTCCACCTTCTCCCCGCCTCCGCGGGGAGAAGGATTTCAGTCCGCCTCCTTCCGCCGCCTGTAGCGGAAGTCGCAGTGGCTGGCGCCTTGCATGATGGTCTGCGTGCGCGTGAGCCTGATATCGGGACCAAACCCTTCGGCCGTGTCGAAGTCCGCGCTGCAGACCAGCAAGAAACCAAGTTCCGGCTCGCCCAGCTCCTTGTAGAAGGCGGCGTACTGGCATGCCGTGACGTCGAACGCGAAGGCATCGTGCGACTGCTCGATCACGGTGTAATCGAGAGCGTCGTCACGGGCGTACGTGGCGAACGCGGACGCCACGGCCGTCCCGACGTTCTCCTCGTTCTTCGCCCGCCAGAACGCCTCGCCGAAACGACGGAAGGTGTCACCCAGCGCCTTTCGAACGATGGCGTTGGCACGCGCCTCGCCCAGCTCCGCCTGCAAGGCCTTCACCAGCGGAACCAGGACCTGGGCCTGGATCTTGGCCTGTTGAATGACCGAAATGCTCACCGCAAACCTCTCATTCCCGTTCTGTCATGGCGCGCCGCGTGCCGCAGCATCTCGGACTGCATTTGTGTCAATGTGCTGTTTTATTTAACTTTTTCACCGCACATGATGGAGTGCACAATCATATTTCAATAAGGCACGAAATGGCGCGATCCGTCCGGCCAGAACCGTCGGGTCGGCGACAACGGTCACAGCCATGCACCCAGGATGCGCACCGTCGCCGACGACGGTGATCACAGTTCCGGGAGAATTCGGATTTTAGCAGCGGACCGCCGCGAACCGCTGCGCTACGGTCCTGGGTGGACAGCGACGGCCGTCATCGCCCGCAGACGATGCCGTCGTCTTTTGACGGAGGAAGCTCGTGGCCGCTCTCACCATCAACGGCAAGACACACGAGGTGAACGTCGATCCCAGCACGCCCTTGCTGTGGGTGCTGCGCGAGACGATCGGCCTCACCGGCACCAAGTACGGCTGCGGTATCGCGCAGTGCGGTGCCTGCACGGTGCATATTGACGGCGTGGCAACGCGCTCCTGCCAGGTGACGCTGGAAACTGCCGTCGGCGCCAAGATCACCACCATCGAGGGCCTGGCGGAGAACGGCGTGCTCTCCAAGGTGCAGCAGGCCTGGCTCGACCACGACGTGCCGCAGTGCGGCTACTGCCAGAGCGGCATGATCATGGCGGCAACGGCGCTGCTGAAGAATACGCCCAAGCCCACCGACCAGGACATCGACGCGGCGATGACCAACATCTGTCGTTGCGGCACGTATCAACAGGTGCGCGCGGCGATCCATGCCGCCGCGGCCAAGGCGTGAGGGAGGCCACGATGACCCTCAACGCAACCCCCACCGCTCCCGCAACCTTGAACCGCCGCACGCTGCTGGTGGCGGCCGCCGCAGCCGGCGGCGGCTTCTCGCTGGGCTTCGGCCTTCCTGGCAGCGCCTCGGCGCAGGCGATCCGCGAGATCAACGCCTGGGTGGTGGTCCACCCGGACGACAAGGTCGTGATCCGCGTCGCCCGCTCGGAGATGGGCCAGGGCACGCTGACCGGCCTCGCCCAGCTCGTCGCCGAGGAGCTGGAGTGCGACTGGACCAAGGTCACCACCGAGTACCCGACGCCGGGCCAGAACGTCGCGCGCAACCGCGTGTGGCGCAATTTCTCGACCGGCGGCAGCCGCGGCATCCGCGAGTCGCACGAATATGTGCGCCAGGGTGGCGCGGCGGCACGCATGATGCTGATCCAGGCCGCGGCGGCGGACTGGAAGGTGCCGGCCAGCGAGTGCGCGGCGGCCAACAGCGTGATCACGCACAAGCCGTCGGGCCGCACGGTGACGTTCGGCAAGGTCGCAGCGGCCGCCGCGGCGCTGGAGCCGCCAAAGGACATTCCACTCAAGGATCCCAAGGACTGGAAGATCGCGGGCAAGCCGGTCAAGCGGCTGGACACGCTGGACAAGCTCACCGGCAAGCAGCTGTACGGCAGCGACCTGCGCCTGCCCAACATGCTGACCGCCACGGTCAAGGCTTGCCCGGTGCCCGGCGGCAAGCTCAAGAGCTTCGATGCCGCCAAGGTCGAAAAGATGCCCGGCGTGAAGCGCGTCATGGCGCTGGATGGCATCGCGGTGGCCGTGGTGGCCGACACCTACTGGTCGGCGCAAAAGGCGCTGGCTGCTCTGCCGGTCGAATGGGACGCAGGGCCCAATGCGTCGGTCTCCAGTGCCACGATCGCAGCGATGCTGAAGGAAGGCCTCGACGCCGACCAGGCGTTCGTCGGCAACAAGGCTGGCGACGTCAAGGCCGCCATTGCCGGCGCCACTAAGAAGGTCGAGGCGGTCTACAGCTATCCGTTCCAGAACCACGCCACCATGGAGCCGATGAACGCCACGGCGCTCTACACGGCTGACAAGTTGGAGGTCTGGTGCCCGACCCAGAACGGCGAGGCGGCGCTCGCCGCGGCGGCGGAAGCGGCCGAGATGCCGGTCGCCAAGTGCGACGTGCACAAGATGCTGCTGGGCGGCGGTTTCGGCCGTCGCGGCCGCTCCGACTACGTGCGCCAAGCCGTCCTGATCGCCAAGCAGATGCCGGGCACACCGGTGAAGCTGATCTGGTCGCGTGAGGAGGACATGGCGCAGTGCCAGTTCCATCCGATCACGCAGTGCAAGCTGGTCGGCGCGCTCGATGCCAAGGGCGATCTGGTCGGCCTGCACATGCGCATCTCGGGCCAGTCGATCCTGGCCTCGCTGCTGCCGCAGAACCTGCAGAACGGGATGGATCCCGTCACCTTCCAGGGCCTGAACCCCAGCGGGGCCGAGGCCGCGTTCGGCTACAACGTGCCGAACCTGCTGATCGATCACGCCATGCGCAACCCGCACATCGTGGCCGGTTTCTGGCGCGGCGTGAACACCAACCATAACGCCATCTACGTCGAATGCTTCATGGACGAGCTGGCGCACGCGGCGGGCCAGGATCCGCTGGAGTTCCGCCGCAAGATCCTGAAGCCCAAGCACCTGGCGGTGCTGAACGCGGCGGCCGAGAAGGCCGGCTACGGCAAAGCGCCGCCGGGCCGCTTCCATGGCCTGGCCCAGATCATGGGCTTCGGCAGCTACGTCGCGGCCTGCGCCGAGGTCTCGGTCAGCGACACCGGTACGCTCAAGATCCACCGCATCGTCGCCGCCACCGACTGCGGCACCGCCGTCAACCCGGCGCAGATTGAGCGCCAAGTGTCGGGCTCGTTCGTCTACGGTCTGTCGGCGGCGCTCTATGGTGAGTGCACCGTGAAGGATGGCGCCATCGAGCAGACCAACTTCGACAGCTACAATGTGCTGCGCATGGATGAGATGCCGCACGTTGAGACCGTTCTGGTCCCCTCCGGCGGCTTCTGGGGTGGTGTCGGCGAGCCGACCATCGCTGTCGCCGCACCGGCAGTGCTCAACGCCATCTTCGCCGCCACCGGCAAGCGCGTGCGCTCCCTGCCGCTGATGAACGCCGATTTGAAGAGAGGTGCGTAGCTCATGCGGTCGCGGTCTTCCCTCCCCCAACGCCGTTGGGGGAGGTGGCCGAAGGCCGGAGGGGGAGCCGACGAGATCCTTGTTACCGAGACCACGTCGGCTCCCCTCCGCCCCTTCGGGGCACCTCCCCAGCTTCGCTGGGGAGGAAAAACCGCCATCACCATCGCCGCGCTCCTTTGGGCCGGTACGGCGATCGCCGCCTCGCCCGAGGCGCCGGCGGGTGCGATGTCGTGCTCGGGCTGCCACCCGTCCGGCAAGGGTGTCGATACGCCGGTGCTGTCGCTGGCCGGCCGTGCGCCCGCCGACATCGCGGCGGCGATGCGCGACTTCCGCAATGGTGCCCGCGCGCCCACGGTGATGAGCCGCATTGCCAAGGGGTTCACTGATCCGGAGATCGACGCCATCGCCGCCTGGTTCGGTGCCCAGAAGGACTGACCATGACCTCGCGCCGCCAGTTCCTGACCTCGACCGCCGCCGCGGCGGCGACCACCGTGTTCGCGCCGCACATCGCCTCGGCGCAGGCCGGCGCGGCGCGCGTCGTCATCGTGGGCGGCGGCTTTGCCGGGACTACGTGTGCGCGGACGTTGCGCCGGCTCAACCCGGCGCTGTCGGTGACGCTGGTCGAAGCCAATGCCGATTTCGTGGCCTGCCCTTTCAGCAACGAGGTCATCGCCGGCCTGCGCGATCTGAAGCAGCAGCAGTTCGGCTACGCGGCACTGAGCCGCGATGGGGTGACTCTGGCGCAGACCAGCGCGACGGCAGTCGATCCGGGCGGCAAGACCGTGGCGCTCGAGAACGGCGCGCGCCTGCCGTTCGACCGGCTGGTGCTGGCACCCGGCATTGACCTGCGCTGGGATGGACTGCCGGGCTATACGCTGGAGGCGGCTGAGCGCATGCCGCACGCCTGGAAGGCCGGTGCGCAGACGCTGTTGCTGCGCCGCCAGCTCGAAGCGATGGACGATGGCGGCGTGGTCGTGATGTCGGCGCCGGCCAATCCGTTCCGCTGTCCGCCCGGGCCTTACGAGCGCGCCAGCCTGATTGCGTACTACCTGAAGACCAAAAAGCCGAAGTCGAAGCTGATCCTGCTCGACGCCAAGGATACGTTCTCCAAGCAGCGCCTGTTCCAGAACGCCTGGGCGGCACTCTATCCCGGACTGCTCGAGTGGGTGGGGCTGTCGGCCGGCGGCAAGGTCACCTCGGTCGATCCGGCGAGCCTGACGTTCGTCACCGACTTCGCGCGCCACAAGGCCGATGTGGCCAACGTCATCCCGCCGCAGAAGGCGGCCCGCATCGCCGAGCTGGCGGGCGTCGCGGATCGCACCGGCTGGTGCCCGGTCGATCCCGCGTCCTTCGAATCGACCCTGCAATCAGGCATTCATGTGATCGGCGATGCCGCCATCATGGGCGCGATGCCCAAGTCGGCGTTTGCCGCCAATGCACAGGCCAAGGCGTGTGCCGCGGCAGTCGTGGCGCGCTTGGCCGGCCGCGAGGTGGCCGAGCCGCGCCTGATCAACACCTGCTACAGCCTGGTGGCGCCCGACTACGGCATCTCGGTCGCCGGCGTCTACCGCCCCACCAACGGGCAGCTCGCGGATATCGCCGGCGCCGGCGGTACCAGCCCGCTCGACGCTGACGCGGCGTTCCGGGCTCAGGAAGCGCTCTATGCCGAGGGATGGTTCAAGACGATCACATCCGAGG
The DNA here is from genome assembly GCA_035279205.1 of Vineibacter sp. Classification (GTDB taxonomy): domain Bacteria; phylum Pseudomonadota; class Alphaproteobacteria; order Reyranellales; family Reyranellaceae; genus Vineibacter. The sequence goes on along the minus strand of DATEIF010000070.1, from coordinate 3,897 downwards.
TCTTCGGGTGAGAGGCGGCCTGTGCTGCGTGATCGTCGCCGTGCTCTCTTTACCTGCCGCGCCGGCACGGGCGCAGGACTCCATGCGGCCGTACACGGTCGTGGACGATGCGATCCCGGCGGCGCTGACCGGGCAGGCCGGCGACGCGGCGCGCGGCCGCGCCATCGTCACCAACCGGCAGGTCGGTCTGTGCCTGCTGTGCCACAGCGGCCCATTCCCCGAGGAGCGCTTCCAGGGAAACCTGGCGCCGTCGCTGGCGGGCACCGGGTCGCGCTGGTCGGCAGGGCAGCTGCGCTTGCGGATCGTCGATGCCGGACGGCTCAATCCTGACACGATCATGCCACCCTATTATCGTACCCAGGGACTGGAGCGGGTGGCCAAGGGCTTCGCCAACAGGCCGATCCTGTCGGCCGAGCAGATTGAAGACGTGGTCGCCTTTCTGGCAACCTTGAAGGAGTAGGATGGCCATGGCCCATACTCCCCAGACGACAACCCGGCGCACATTCCTCGTGCGGTCGAGCGGCACCGCGGCCGCATTGGCGCTGGGCGCGACGAGCATCCCTGCCCATGCCACACCGGAGTCGCTAGCGGCTTCGATCAAGGATGTTGTCGGCAGCGCAGCGCTGCGCACGGGCAAGGTCACCTTGGACCTGCCGCCGCTGGCAGAGAACGGCAACACGGTGCCAATGACTGTGACCGTCGACAGCCCGATGACCGAGGCCGACCACGTCAAGGCCATCCACGTCTTCAACGAAAAGAACCCGCAGCCCTACGTGATGACCGCCATGCTGGGCCCGCGTAACGGACGGGCCCAGGTGGCGGTGCGCATCAAGCTCAACGACAGCCAGAAGATCGTCGCCATCGCCGAGACCAGTCGCGGTGAATTCTGGACCGCCAGCGCCGACGTGATCGTGACCCTGGCGGCCTGCGTCGAGGATCCGACCTGATGGGCAACGCTCTCATCAACGTGCCCGGCACGGTCAAGCGCGGCGAGGCCTTCGAGATCAAGGCCTTGATTTCGCATCCCATGGAGACGGGATTTCGCGCCGGTACCAACGGCACGCTGATCCCGCGCAACATCATCCAGCGCTTCACCTGTACCTACAACGGCGTCGAAGTCTTCAACCTGACCCTGTCGCCGGCGATCGCGGCCAACCCGTTCATCTCGTTCTTCACGGTTGCGACCGACAGCGGCTCACTCGTCCTGCGCTGGACCGGCGATGGCGGCTTCTCTGCCGAGGAGACCGTGCCGATCACGGTCACCTCGTGATTCATGGCGCACGGCTCTCGTCGTCCTGAGCGAAGCGAAGGACCCTGCGCTGGTCGGTCGAAGAGACGGACGGTGCCACTGATCCGCGCCGCCTGCATTTGGTGGCACCACCGCAAGATCCTTCGCTTCGCTCAGGATGACGGAAAAGCACGTCCCTATGCGATCGCCGTCGGCCTATCTCTGATGGCGCCGATCGCTGTCGCGCAGCAATCCGACACAAGGCGCTCCGGCTATCAGGACATGAGCAAGTCCGTGCAGACCATGCAGGACGATGACATGGCCAACCCCGCGATGTTGTGGGTGCGCGAGGGTGCCACCTTGTGGGCAAAACGCGTCGGTGCTGCCGACAAGGCCTGCGCCGACTGCCATGGCGGTGTCGAGAGCATGGCCGGCGTGGCGGCGCGCTACCCGGCGTTCGACACTGCGCTGGGCCGGCCGGTCGATCTCGAGCAGCGCATCAACCTCTGTCGCCGCGATCACCAGCAGGCGGATGCGCTGGCGAACGAAAGCCGCGAGTTGCTGGCCTTGACGGCGCATGTCGCGCAACAGTCGCGCGGCAAGCCCATCGCACCGCCCACCGACCCGCGCCTGCAGCCCTTTGCCGATGCCGGCGCGGCGCTATTCAAGCAGCGCCAGGGCCAATTGAACCTGTCCTGCGCGCAGTGCCACGACGACAACGATGGCCGCAAGCTCGGCAGCGCGACCATCCCGCAGGGCCATCCCACGGGCTACCCGATCTATCGCCTGGAATGGCAGGGTTTGGGCTCGCTGAAGCGACGGCTGCGCGGCTGCCTGAGCGGCATGCGCGCCGAACCCTACGCCTACGATGCGCCCGAGTACGTCCAGCTCGAGCTGTTCCTGATGCAACGTGCTCGCGGCATGACGCTGGAGTCGCCGGGGGTGCGGCCGTGAGCTCACGACGCACGGCGATGCAAGCCGGACTGCGCGCCTCCCGACGCGATCGTGAGCGCGGCAGGAGCCGTCCGATAGGAACCAGCTACGTGCCGACTTGAATGGAGTTGCCCAACCCGCGCAAGGCGGCGAGCACGCTAAGCGCGATGTTGCGGGACACCTCGGGGTGATCGGCACTGGGGCGATGCATCAGCCGGGCTGACAGCAGCGCCGTGTCGGTCTCGACCGACAGCTCGACGGTGGGACCATCGACAGTATCGTCGCGCCGCACCTCGACCGGGAAGTCGTCGACACCCAGCGCCAGCGCCGCGGCGACAAAGTTGTTGGCATGTGCCGGGAAGCGCTGCGCCGCATCGCGGGCCGTGCCCTGGTAGTCACCGACCTCGCCCGGCGCATGCACCGGCGGCAGTCGCAGACAAGCCTTGAGACGACGATGGTCATGCAACGCGAACGCCTTCAGCGCATCCAGCGCCAACGTCGCACCCGATGGCACGATGATACGGCCGCCCAGCCGGTCCAGCCCTGGCTCGAGCCACAGGCCTGAGACGCTGGTCACGACAAGCGTTTTGCCCTGCGGCAGGACACGGTGCGCCAGATGCGGCACGACGTTGGCCGCCGCCGCCTCGACCACGATGTCGGCTGCCGCCAGTGCCGCCATGCGGTCGGGCTCGGGCGTATCGCGCCGGATCCGGCCGACCAACGTGAGCGCAGGAATGGTGCCGGCCTCGAGTGCCTGGGCGATCGTGCTGCCGATGCGGCCGAGGCCGACAAGCGTGACGGTGGGCATGACGCTGGTATTAGCACATCGTTTTCTCGTATATCACCGCGTCATGCTGGAGACGCAGAACGTCACGGTGTCGTTCGGCGCGCTGCGGGCGGTGGACGGCGTCAGCCTGTCCCTTCCTGTCGACGCCATCGCGGCGCTGATCGGCCCCAACGGCGCCGGCAAGACCACGCTGTTCAACGCCCTGGCCGGCGCGATCAAGCCCGATTCGGGCACGATCCGCTTCGCCGGCACGCGCATCGATGGCCTCGCGCCGCACCGCGTCTTTGGGCTGGGCATCGCCCGCACCTTCCAGATCCCGCGCCCGTTCGCCGAGCTGTCGGTGATCGAGAACCTGATGATGGTGCCGCCGCATCAGGCCGGCGAGACGTTCTGGCGCAACTGGCTGATGCCGGCACGGGTGCGGGCGGAGGAAAGGCGGCTGCGCGACAAGGCCGAGGAGATCCTCGACTTCGTGTCGCTGCGGCCGCTGGCGCTGGCGCCGGCGCGCACCTTGTCGGGCGGCCAGCTCAAGCTGCTGGAGCTGGCGCGCGCGCTGATGGCCGATCCCCGCTTCATCCTGCTCGACGAGCCGGCCGCCGGCGTCAACGCCGCGTTGCTGGAGATCATCATCGAGCGTATCCAGGCGCTCAACGCGCGCGGCATCGGCTTCCTGGTGATCGAGCACAACATCGACCTGGTGACGCGCCTGTGCCACCCGATCGTGGTGATGGCCCAGGGCCAGGTGGTGGTCGTCGGCGACGCCGCCACGGTGCGCGCCGACCCGCGCGTGATCGACGCCTATCTCGGAGACACGGCGTGAGCGATCGCTGCTATTTTCCTCCCCACGTAGTGGGGAGGTGCCCGCAGGGCGGAGGGGAGCTCACGTGGTCTCTGTAACCGAGACCATGTCGCGTCCCCCTCCGGCCTTCGGCCACCTCCCCCAGCAGAG
>DATEIF010000069.1:0-8547 GCA_035279205.1 Vineibacter sp. | reverse complement strand
GACCGGCCTGGGTGTCGCCTGCCTTGTGCCGGGCGATCCACCTGTGGCCATCGCGACGGAGGGCGGTCATGCCACGGCCTCGGCAACCGATCCCCGGCAGGACGCGGTCATCCAATGGCTGCGGGCGCGTTTTGCCCATGTTTCCGTCGAGCGCGTGCTGTCGGGGGACGGGCTGGTGAACCTCCACGACGCGATCGCCGCCATCGACGCCAAGGTCGTGCCGACGCGAAGCCCGGCGCAGATCACCGATGCGGCGCTTGCCGGCGCCTGCGCGGTCTGCCGCGAGGCACTCGACATGTTTTGCGCGATGCTGGGCGCGGCGGCGGGCGACATGGCGCTGACGTTCGGTGCCCGTGGTGGCGTCTATATCGCGGGCGGCATCGTTCCCCGCATTGTCGACCATCTCGCGCACTCCGCCTTCCGCGCTCAGTTCGAATCCAAGGGCCGCTTTCACGACTACCTTGCCGGCATCCCGGTGCACGTGATCCTGAGATCCAATCCGGCTTTTGTCGGGCTTGCCGCGGTGGCGCGCCGCAGGACAGAGCGCCCGTGAGCCACAACGCTATCGCGACCCGGTGAAGACGCAGCGCGGTGCGTCGGCGCCGGAAATCGCTGCCGTCCGCGACCATTGCCAAAGCGGCGTCCAGAACGTGCGCACGAGATCGGCGGCGGCGGCGCGCGAGTCGACGATGTAGCCGAACTCCTGCAGGTCGACCGGATAGAAATTGTCCGATCCGATATAGAAAATGCGGTCGTCTACCATCCAGAATTTGCTGTGGGTGCCGATCGGTCGCTTGTCGGGCCAGGCAGCGTCCGGGCCGAACCGGAACGCCGCAAGGTGAAGGCGCCGGCACAGCAGTGCATCGAGCATCGAGTCCGCCATGGCCGTGCGTGCGCGTGTCACCTGCCGGATCTTGCGCGCCACCGTTTCGAGGCTGACGTTGTTGCCGTAGCTCGAGCCGCTGTTGCCGACGGCGTTGGGATCCGACAGCACGATGTACAGCTCCGCAGTCTGGGACAACAACACATCGGCCAGTCGTTCCAGCGTGCTTTCGGGATAGAGTGGATCGAGCCGGCCCAACGTGAAAGCCAGATCCTGCTGAACGATCCGAATGGTGCGCCGCGCGGCGCCGAGCAGCAGATCGCGGGCCAGGTCACTCTGGTTGGCGAAGTCCGGCGTGATGCCGGCACCCAGACGGCCGACGGCCAGGATCGGTGTGCCTCCCGCTGCTAGGGGGCGAGGCCCAGGTGTCGCGGGCGCAAGACATCCGCTGCCCGGTTCAGTGGCGCCGGCGGGCAAGTTCGACACGGCAACACCGGGCGGTGTGCCGGTCGTGCCGCACGCGAAGCGCCACATGGCATTGATGAAGGCCACGGCATCGGCCGCCGCGGGTCCGCGCACCTGCATCGACAGATCATGAACCGGATGGTCGATCAGGTAGTCCCGGGCCCACATGTTATGGCCACCGACCAGGGCACTATGGCCGTCCACCGCGATGATCTTGGCGTGGTTCCACGAGTAGCTGTCGCAGCCGGCCTCGCCGGCGCACGAGCGGATGGCGGCGACCTGCAGCGTCACCCGCGACATGGGCAGATCAGCCAGGTCTCGCGCCAGCGCGATCACTACAGGCCTTGGATCGACACCGGTCCCCGGATAGTGGCCGACCACGATGCGGACCTGCACGGGGTGCGCCTGACGGCCCAGCGTCGTAATCGCATTGCGCAGTGCCGCCAGGAACCGGCTGTCTGGCGGCGGCTGCAGAACGGCGATGTCCACCGTCCGTCGTGCACGGGCGACCAGCTGGTAGACGCGGTCGATCACGCCGTCTGAGTGGCCGACGCATACCTTGCGGTCGGCTGGGTCGCGCTGCGCGGCGAGGCTCGCCAGAGCACGGCAGGCGCCGCCGTTCTTGCAATCGGAGTCGGAACGGCAGCGGGGCAGAGCGATATCCGAAACGCAGCCTTCGCACGCGAGCGGATAGAACGGCAGATCCGCAGCGCCGGATCCCCATCGATCAGGCGTTTGGATCAACCAGCCGGGGTCGAGGGCGTTGCTCTTCGTCAGGCTGTACGTGATGCCGGCATAGCGGTTCTCAGGATCCGTTTTCCGCAGCGCGCGGACGGTCTGCTCGAGCGGCGGCAGGGACGATGTGAGATCGAGCGGCCGGATATCACGCTGCCTGATCAGGCTCACAATCGGCGTTGCAGCGGTGACGGCACCGTAGGATCGCTCGGCCGCTTCCGTCGGCACGGCCGTGTTGGGCAGGCGACCGCATGCAGCCAGGAAAGCAAGCAGGAAAAAGCCGACATAGCGCCCGACTTTGACCATGGCCTGCTTCCCCCGGCACTCAACGTTGCCACACCATAGCAGAGCGCCGCCGGGTACCGCGCCTCGCTTGTGCTGATGCAACGCGCATGCTACCGACCGCCACCTTTTGGCCGACAGGATTCCGCATGAGCGATGCCCAGACCGCCGACGCCCCGATGCCGCCGCTGACGGTGCATGCGCAGTATGTGAAGGACCTGTCCTTCGAGAACCCGCGCTCGCCGCACAGCCTGATGGAGCAGGGCCAGCCGCAGCTGGGCCTCAACGTGCTGGTCAAGACGCGCCAGCTTGAAGGCAGCACGTACGAAGTCGCCCTGGTGGTCGAGGCTGACGCCAAGACCGAGAAGGGCGAGGTCGTGTTCGTGCTGGAGCTGATCTATGGCGGCGTCTTCACGCTGGGCGAGGTGCCGCAGGAGGCCGTGGGGCCGTTGCTGCTGATCGAATGCCCGCGGCTGCTGTTTCCCTTTGCGCGCGCCGTGGTGGCCAACACGACGCGCGAGGCCGGCTTCCCGCCGCTGCAGATCGCGCCGGTCGATTTCGCCGCGCTCTATCGCCAGCAGCTCGAGCAGGCGGGCAGCCAGCCGGTCGGCACGGCTTAGATCCTGGGAGCGCGGGCCTCTGGCCCGCTCATGCTCTAGCACTGCGCGAACGGGCAAAAGCGGAACCTTCGCCGAAGATGCGGGCGAGACGCCCGCGCTCCCGGGTCACGCCGCCGCCGGCAGCAGCCAGATCGGGTTCTTGAGCTTGGCCATGAACGCGGCGTGGGCGGCAAGCTCCGCCGCGCTGGGCGCGTGCGGCCGGGGCGGGCGTCGCTCCAGCGTCGTGGTGCCGACCAGCACGTTGACCTGGGTTTCGACGGTGGCGCCCATCAGGTCCAAACCACGCTGCCGGCCGCCGGTCAGCTCGATATAGACGTCGGCCAGCAGCTCGGCGTCGAGCAACGCGCCGTGCTTGGTGCGGCGCGTATTGTCGACTCCCATGCGCTCGCACAGCGCGTCCAGGCTGATGCGCTGGCCGGGGAACTTGCGCCGCGCCAGGGTGATGGTGTCGACCACCTCGTTCTTCAGCGGCGGCATGCCCAGCCGATCGAGCTCGGCATTGATGAAGCCCATGTCGAACTGGGCATTGTGGATCACCAGGCGTGCGTCGCCCACGAAGGCCACGAACTGTTCGGCAATGGTTTCGAACAGCGGCTTGTCGCTCAGAAACGCGCTCGACAGCCCATGGACCTGGAACGCCTCGTCCGGCATGTCGCGTTGCGGGTTCAGGTAGGCATGAAAGGTCTCGCCCGACGGCATGCCGTGCATCATCTCGACACACCCGATCTCGACCAGCCGGTGGCCCGCACGCGGATCAAGCCCGGTGGTTTCGGTGTCGAACACGATCTCGCGCATGCCGGTTCCTATCGCTTGCGTTGGCGCGCCAGCTGGGCCGTCCAGCGTTCGCGCCAGGGTTTGGGTGGCCACGCCATGCCACGACGGCGCGACAGGTCGTCGAGTGCCGCCGCCAGCGCCCGGCGTGTGGGGGCAATCCCGCCGTTGCTGGGGATCACGTAATCGGCGAGGCGCCGCTTGGTGCGGTCGGGGACCTGGCGCCGGACGATGTCGAGGAACTTCGCTTCGGTCATACCGGGGCGGGCCAGCACCCGGCGCTTCTGCAGGAATGCCGGCGCGCTGACCACCAAGGTGGCATCGACGCGGCGGTGGCCGTTGCCCTCGAACAGCAGCGGGATATCGAGCACGACAATGGGCGTGCCGGCCGCGGCATGGCGCTTGAGGAACGCCCGCTGGCGCGCTTGCACCAGCGGATGGACGATCGCTTCCAGGCGGCGCAGCGCCGCAGGGTCGGCGAAGACTTTGGCGCCCAGCGCTGCGCGGTCCAGCGCGCCATCGCGCACGCTGCCGGGGAACGCCGCTTCGATGGCCGGCAGCGCTTCACCGCCGCGGCCCTGCACGGCGTGGACGGCGGCGTCGGCGTCGTAAACCGGAATCCGCATCTGGCGCAGTATCCGGGTCGCTGTCGACTTGCCCATGCCGATCGAGCCGGTCAGTCCCACGATCAACATGGCGTTCAGTCGTCCTCTCCCATGGCCTCGCGCAGGGCGCGGCGCACCGCCTTGGCGTCCTTCTTGACCAAGGTGCCCAACCGCCCCAGCGGCATGGCGTTGTCCACGGTGAAAAGCTTGAGGCGCACCACGGAAGGTGCCGGCAGGCCGGCTGCTTCGAGGTCGCCGATTGGGATGTCCGTGGCCCAGCCGGCGGTTTCGGCAGAGGTGATCATGGCGAAGACCGTGTGTCCCTGCGCCATGTTCAGCATGCGGGTGGTCAGCACTAGCGCCGGCCGCCGTCCGGTCGGCGTTGCGGCGCCCAGAGGAAAGGGCACGGCAACGACGTCGAACCGGTCATAGATCACGATAGGCGTCCTCGTCGGCCGCGCCGCCCCATTCCTCGAGCTGGGCGTTGGCCGCGTCGCGGTCGGCCACCTCGACACGCATGGCGATTTTGCGCATGGTGGCCAAGCCATCGGCCACGGCAAAGGCAACCAGATCGCCCTCGCCCAGAGACAGTGCCTCGCGCACCGCCTTGGGAATCGTGATCTGCCCTTTGGATGTCAGCCGACTGATTTCCCGCATTCCTTACTTCCTGCGTAAGGAAATCCATTTTAGGGTATTCTCTAACGGATTCAATCGGCTAGAGGGGGATAACTCGTGAAACTCTCCGATTTCACCACACTGACGTTCGATTGCTACGGCACGCTGATCGACTGGGAAACGGGTCTGCTGGCCGAGCTGCGGCCGTGGGTAGCCAAGGGCGCCGCGCGGCCGACGGACGACGCGTTGCTGGCAGCCTTCGGTGCCGAAGAATCGCGGTGCCAGGCCGCCACGCCGGCCAAGCTTTATCCGGAGATTCTGGCCGACGCCTTCATCGCCATGGCGAAGCAATGGACGTGGCCGGCCGGCCCTGACGACGCGCGGGCTTTCGGCGCATCGGTCGGCCGCTGGCCCGCCTTCGCCGACAGCGCGACAAGCCTGCAGTACCTGAAGCGCCACTACAAGCTGGTGATCCTGTCCAACGTCGATCACGCCTCGTTCGCCCGCAGCAACGAGAAGCTGCAGGTTGCGTTCGACCGGGTGTTCACGGCGCAGGACATCGGCTCTTACAAGCCGGATCGGCGCAACTTCGACTATCTGCTGCGCGAGCTGTCGGCGCTGGGCGTCGGCAAGGGCCAGATCCTGCATACGGCGCAGAGTCTGTTCCACGACATCGTGCCGGCCAAGGCACTGGGCCTGAAGACGATGTGGGTGAACCGCCGCAAGGGACGGGACGGCGGCGGCGCCACGCCGGCTGCGGACGTGCGGCCCGACGCCGAGGTCGCCAGCCTGGCCGACCTCGTGGCGCTGCACCGCGCTGAAGCGGGGTGAGGAAACAGCCGATGTCATCCCGAGCGAAGCGCTCGGGATGACATCGGGCCCGGCTACGCCGCCCTGCTCGCCAGCAGCGAGCGCCAGCGTGCCGCCACCGCGTCGGGGCCGATGGCGGGCAGCGGCGTGGGATCGGCCAGCTGCAGGGCCAGCTCAGGCTGGCTGGCCGGCGGCGGTGCGATCAGCCAGCCGTTGATCGCCTGCTTCACCGATTTGGCGTCGGCGCCGGTCCACACGACGGTGCGGTCCCAGCCGTGCGTGAACAGTCCGCCGGCGCCGCCCAGATCAAGACACGTGACGTACATCGGCTGGGCGTAAGCGATGGGCTCGACGCCCGCCAGAACGCGCACGGCGTTGTGGCCCGCGATGCGCCCCATCGGCATTGCGTGCTGGCATGACATCGGGCTATCGCGCCCGGGTGTGGTGCTGGCGCGCGCCATATCGCCGGCGGCGAACAGCGTGGCGTGGCCGGGAACACGCAGCGCGGCATCCACCGGCAGCCGGCCGTCGGCATCGACTGTACCGGCGGCGCGCCCCAACGGATGGGCCTGCATGCCCGTCGCCCAGATCACCGTTGCCGCAACGATCCGCTCGCCGTCCGCCAAGTCCACATGCACGTCACCCGTGCCGGCATCGGCGCTGATGGCGTGCACGGTTGTGGTCGGCCGGAAGGTGACACCGGTCTTCCCCAACGCGGCGGCAATTGCGGCCTGGGGTGCCGTGCCGAGCGTGGCGCCAGCCATGGCCGAGCGGTCCAGCAGCAGGGTGCGTGCCGTTTCGCCAGTGGAAGCAGCCAGTTCGCGCATCCAGCCGCCCAGCTCAGTCGCAATCTCCAGGCCCGTGAAGCCGGCACCGATCACCGCGGCCGTGTAGCGGCCGGCCGATGGTGCGCGTTGCGGCAACCCTGTCACATGCCGGCGCAGCTGCAGGGCTTCGGCGGCGCTGTCCAGCACATGGACATGCGGGCGCCAGGCAGCGGATGGCGGCGTGGTGTGGCTGCCCGTGGCCAGCACCAGGGCGTCATATGGCGTGTTGATCAGGGTGCCGGCCGCAGTTTTGACCGCGGCAGTGTGGCCGCCCGTGTCCAGCCGCTCGACGGTGCCGGCGACAAACCCGACATTCACGGCAGACAGCAGCGGTGCGATATCGACCTCGAAGACCGGTTCGTCACGCTGATACAGCCGTGGCTTGAGGCACAGCATGGATGTGGGCGCCACAATGTCGATAACGATGGATGCCGCCGCGGCGCCGAGGTCGCGCCGCGCGCGTGCCGCACCCAATGCCGCCCACATGCCGGCAAATCCACTGCCGACGATCAGAACCCGGGTCATGTCCGTGTCTCCGTCCTTTGATGATCCGTGTCGTAGACGGACGACGGGTCCTGGGCGTGACATGGTCCGTGGCACGACGCCAAACAGCAACGGCGGCGCTGACGATCGTCGGCGCCGCCGTTTTGACCAGCTGTCGTCGTTTGCTGCGTCCAGGCCGACGCAACGTCGCTTACGGTAGCAGGACCGTCTGTCCCGTCGTCTTGCGGCCTTCCAGGTCCCGATGGGCCTGGGCGGCATCCTGCAGCGGGTAGGTCTGGTCGATGGTGATCTTCACCTTGCCGCTCTTGACCACCTTGAACAGCTGCTTGGCGCAGTCCTCCAGGTCCTTGCGCGTGGATGTGTAGGCGCCCAGCGACGGGCGCGTGAGGTACAGCGAGCCCTTGGTGTTCAGGACGCCGGGCGAGAACGGCGGCACGGCACCCGAAGCATTACCGAACGACACCATCAGGCCACGCGGCGACAGGCAGTTCAGCGACGTCTCCCAGGTGTCCTTGCCGACGCCGTCATAGACAACCGGCACGCCCTTGCCCTTGGTGATCTCCTTCACGCGGGCCGCGACGTCTTCCTTGCTGTAGTCGATTACCCAGGTGTAGCCGTTCTTCTTGGCCAGCGCCGCCTTCTCCGGCGACGACACGGTGCCGATCGCCTTCACGCCCAGCGCCTTGGCCCACTGGCCGAAGATCAGCCCGACGCCGCCGGCGGCCGCGTGGAACAGCACGATGTCGCCCTTCTTGCACTTGTAGGTGCGGCGGATCAGGTACTCGGCCGTCATGCCCTTCAGCATCATGGCCGCCGCTTCGCGGTCCGACACGCCCTTGGGGACCTGCACCAGGATGTCGGCCGGCAGGTTGCGTTCCTCGCAATAGGCACCCGGCGCGCTGCCGGCGTAGGCGACGCGATCGCCCTTCTTGAAGCCTTTGACCTTCTTGCCGACGGCAACCACGACACCGGCGGCTTCACGCCCGATCGCGTTGGGTGTCGGCACCGGGTAGAGGCCGCTGCGGGTATAGACATCGATGAAGTTCAGCCCGACAGCGGTGTGCTTGACTTTTACTTCGCCGGGGCCGGGATCGCCCACCTCGATGTCCTCGTAAATCATTTTTTCTGGACCGCCGGTCTCGTGGATGCGGACGGCTTTCACCATGATGTGCTCCTTGGCATTGGTCGTACCGAACGCGCGGTCGACGCTCCCCATCTCGCGCGGGGGCGCAGCCTAGTACGCCGCCGCGTGCCGTGCCACCGTCAACCGGCATGCATGACGACGTCGGATTGTTACAGGCCGCGGGCCGCAGGCTTGCCGCGACCGTGACGCTGGACTAAGCCTGACGGCCATGCGTTGCACCGATCCCACGACGATCCGCCGGCGGCCTATCACGGGCGTGCGGATGCATATCGTCGGCGTGGTGTTGCTGGCGTTGCTGCTGCAGACCCTGCTGCCGTTGCTGCACGCGCGCCTGCAGGTGGCGTAC
>DATEIF010000068.1:0-6237 GCA_035279205.1 Vineibacter sp. | reverse complement strand
TGGCGCGCACCGAGATATCGGCCAAGCGCATGACACCAGCCAGCATCCGACGCTCGTCCGGATCGACGGTCCCTGCCGACTCGGCTTCGGCGATCATGGCGCGGATTTCTTCCTGGGTGACATGCTGGCGTTCGTCACCGGCGCGGCCAAAAAGCCGCAGCACGGCTGCAGACGACCAGTCCAATAGCACGACCGCGGGCGTGGCGATCTTGGCGACAATGGTCATCGGGCCGGCCACGCCGGCGGCGATGCGCTCAGGCGAGCGCAACGCCAGCTGCTTGGGCACCAGTTCCCCAATGATCAGCGACAGGTAGGTGATGGCGGCCACCACCAGCCCCAAAGCGACATTGTCGGCTGTTTTGGCCGGCATGCCGTAGCCCACCAGAACGTCGGCCAGCCTGTCCGACAGGTTGGCGCCACTGAAAGCGCCGGCCAGCACGCCGATCAGCGTGATGCCGATCTGCACCGTCGACAGGAAGCGGCCCGGCGCATCCGCCAAGGCAAGCGCCTGGCTGGCGCCGCGGCTGCCGCGATCGGCAAGCGGCTTGAGCCGGGCGCGCCGTGACGACACGACAGCCATTTCCGACATCGACAACAGCCCGTTGATGATGATCAGGACCATGACGATGGCCAACTCGACGGCAATCATGAAACTCCTCTCGACAGGCGGACCCGGCCGCTTGCGTTCACCGCGACCCGGTGCCGTAATCGCCATCATATAGGAATGGAGCAACGCATGGTCGCGACGGCGCGGCCTGTGGGCGCGCGGCGCACCCGCGAATCCTACGGGCGGTACTACGAGGATTTCGAGGTCGGCGACATCTACGAGCACCGCCCCGGCCGCACGATCTCCGAAGCCGACAACACCTGGTTCACCCTGCTGACCATGAATCAGCATCCGCTGCACTTCGACAAGGAGTACGCGCGCCACAGCGAGTTCGGCCAGCCGATCGTGAATTCGTGCCTGACCTTGTCGATCGTGGCCGGCATGTCGGTGTCGGACGTCAGCCAGAAGACCATCGCCAATCTCGGCTGGACCGATATCAAGATGCCGGCGCCCGTCTTCAACGGCGATACGCTCTACGCCGAGAGCGAGGTTCTGGCCAAGCGCGAGTCGCAGTCGCGGCCGACCGCCGGCATCGTCACGGTGAAGACCGTTGCCCACAAGCAGGACGGCACGCGCGTGATGGAATTCACCCGCCAGATGCTGATCCCCAAGCGCGGCCATGCCGTCGACGACAAGGCGAATTATTGATGATCTTCCTCCCCACGCCGTGGGGAGGTGCCCCGAAGGGGCTGAGGGGAGCCGACGTGGTCTCAGTAACCAAGACTACGCCGCATCCCCCTCCGGCCTTCGGCCACCTCCCCCACTGCGTGGGGGAGGGAAAGGAATCAACATGACACAAGCGACAGAGCGGCTCGACAACGAGGCTGTGACTCCCGAAGAGGAGGCGCAGATCCTCGACTCCGTGCGCAAGTGGCTGGCCCGCGATGTAAAGCCCTATGCGCGCCAGCTCGAGCATGACGACGTCTGGCCGGCCGACATGGTCGAGCAGATGACGGAGCTTGGCCTGTTCGGCGCCACGATTCGTCGCGCCTATGGCGGGCTGGGCCTGGGGGCGTCGACCTACTCCAAGATCGTGACCGAGGTGGCCGAGGTCTGGATGTCGCTGTCGGGCATCTTCAACTCGCACCTGATCATGGCGTCGGCGGTGCAGCGCTTCGGCACCGAGGCGCAGAAGAACCGCTTCCTGCCCCAGTTCGCCAGCGGTGCGATGCGCGGCGGGCTGGCGCTGACCGAGCCCGATTGCGGCACCGACCTGCAGGCGATCCGCACGCGCGCCGTGCGCGATGGCGATGACTACGTGATCAACGGCACCAAGACCTGGATCTCCAACGGCATCCACGGCCATTGCGTGGCGATCCTGGTGAAGACCGAAGACGTCGAGCCGCGGCACAAGGGCCTGTCGATGTTCCTGGCCGAGAAAGGGCCGGGCTTCACCGTCAGCCGCAAGCTCGAGAAGCTGGGCTACAAGGGCATCGACTCGGCCGAGCTGATCTTCCAGGACTATCGCGTGCCCGCTGCCAATCTGATCGGCGAGGCCGAGGGCAAGGGTTTCGTGCATACAGCGGGCGGACTGGAGCTGGGCCGCATCAACGTTGCAGCCCGTGGCGTCGGCGTCGCCACCGCGGCGCTGAAGGCGGCCACCGGCTACACCCAGATCCGCAAGACCATGGGCAAGCCGATCCACCAGCACCAGGCCATCGCGCTGAAGCTCGCCGACATGGCCACGCGCGTCGAGGCGGCGCGGCTGCTGGTCGAGCAGGCGGCCAAGGCGTACGACGAGGGCCGGCGCTGCGACATGGAAGCCGGCATGGCCAAGCTGTTCGCCACGGAAGCGGCGCTGGAGAACGCCACCGAGGCGCTGCGCATCCACGGCGCCTACGGCTATTCCAAGGAGATGGATGTCGAGCGCTACTACCGCGACGCGCCGCTGCTGTGCATCGGCGAAGGCACCAACGAGATCCAGCGGCTGATCATCGCGCGGCAACTCATCGAACGGAATCCGGTTTGACCAAGGTGTCATCCCGAGCGCAGCGAGGGATCTCCTGCGAATGGCGTGCCGTGTCTCTCCGCAGGAGATCCCTCGCTGCGCTCGGGATGACATGTCTGTAGGAACCACCCGATGAAGCTCGACGGCATCAAAGTCCTGGATCTGTCCTCGTTCCTGCCCGGCCCGCACTTGACGATGATGATGGCCGATCACGGCGCCGACGTGATTCGCATCGAGCCGCCGACCGGCGAGCCGACGCGGCAGATCGGCGCGCGCGAAGCCGGCAGCACCGTCTATTTCCGCAATACGCAGCGCGGCAAGCGCAGCCTGGTGCTCGACCTCAAGCAGCCCGCGGCGATCGAGATCTTCATGCAGCTGGCCGAACGCACCGACGTGATCGTCGAGTCCTTCCGCCCCGGCGTGGTCGACCGGCTGGGTGTCGGCTATGACGCGGTGAAGGTGCGGGCGCCGCGCGTGGTCTATTGCTCGATCTCGGCCTATGGCCAGGATGGCCCGTCGCGCGACCGGCCGACACACGATCTCGGCATCCAGGCCGAGGTCGGCCTGCTGGCGGCCAATCTCGGATCCGACGGCGCGCCCGCCATGCCGGCGGTGCCGGCGGCCGACGCCACGGCCTCGCTGATGGCGCTCAACGGCATCCTGATGGCGCTGCTGCGACGCACGCAGACCGGCCGCGGCGACTATATCGACATCGCCATGATGGACACGCTGCTGGCCTGGATGCCCAACGTGATGGGCCCAACCTTCGCCGAGAACCGCATGCCCAATCCGCGCCACGAGCGCACGTGGGGCGGGCATGCGATGTACAACATCTACGAGACGCGCGATGGCCGCCATCTCGTGCTGGGCGGCTCGGAGCTGAAATTCACCCGCAACCTGCTGACCGATCTCGGCCGGCCCGATCTGGTGGCGCTGTGCCAACAAGGCCCCGGTCCGGTCGAGGACCCGGTGCGCGATTTCCTGCGCACGACGTTTCGTCGGAAGACCTTGGCCGAGTGGCAGGACTGGTTCGCCGGCCGCGACATCTGCTTCTCGCCGGTCAGGGATATGGTCGAGGCGATCGGCGACCCGCACGTGGCACACCGCCGGATGGTGGTGACCGACGATCGCGGCCTGAAGCACCTTGGCATTCCGATCAAGTTCCGCGACGAACCAGGACGCATCAACACGCACTGGCCTGATCTGGGCGCGCATGGCCCGGCGATCCTGCGCGAACTGGGCTACACCGACGACGAGGTTGCGCGCCTGCAAGGACAGCGCGTGATCTGACGCGAAGCGCCGGCATCTACATGCCGGGCAGTGGTTTGATCACGCGGTGTAGATCGAGAACCGGCGTGCGCTTGCCCAGGCCCAACTGCGACAGCAGCGCGTGTGCCTGGCCGCGATGATGTGTCTGGTGATTGAAGAAATGCGGTACCAGCAGCAGCGGCGAGTCTTCGAAGACCCGGCCTTCGTTGTTGACGTAGCGCACGGGGCGATCCCAGAAGTCCGCTGACGCTGCAGCAAAAAACGTTTCGATGCGCGCATCCATCGCCTTGCGCGCATCACGCAGGGCATCGAAGGCATCGAACAGGATCGCATCGAGGTTGGTCGATGGTGCCGTCTCGCCGGCAAATCGCGCCATCCAGATGCGATCGCCCAACAGCAAATGGTTGAGGGTGCCATGCAGGCTGCTGAAGAACGCCCCGACATCGCGCTTGCGAACAACGTCGTCGAGTCCGGCGCAAGCGCCGTACAGCCGTTCGTTAGCCAGCGTGTTGTAGCGGGCGTACTGGCTCCATAGGCCGGATCCGGTCATCGCTTCCCCCAAGCCAATCACGCTAATTCAGCATTGATTCGCGTGGAATAGAGGTCAAGATTGGGACCGTTGTGAATTTCGGTCAATAATCAGGGGAAATGGACCGGATCGGCGACATGACGGCGTTCGTAAAGGTGGTCGAGGCCAACGGCTTCTCGGCCGCTGCGCCGCAGCTCGGGCTGACGCCGTCGGCGATCAGCAAGCTGATCACGCGCCTGGAGGAGCGGCTGGGCGTGCGCCTGTTCAACCGCACCACCCGCAAGCTGGCGCTGACCGAAGCCGGCGAGGCATTCTACCGCGACGCGGCGCGCATCATCGGTGACGTCGAGGCAGCCGAAGCGGCCATCGGCCAGCGCGGCGGCGAGGCGCGTGGACTGCTCAAGGTCACGACGTCGCTGGCATTCGGCTCGCATCAGATCCTGCCGCTGGTGCCGGAGTTCCTGAAGCTGCATCCCGGCATCGAGCTCGACCTGTCATTCACCGACCGGGTCGTCGACCTGGTACAGGAGGGCTTCGACGTAGCCTTCCGTATCGGCGTGCTGGCCGACTCCAGCTTCGTGGCGCGCAAGATCGGCGAGGACCGCCGCGTCGTGGTGGCGGCACCCGGCTATCTGACCCGCCACGGCGAGCCCGCGCATCCCAACGATCTGCCGGAACACAACTGCCTGGGCTTTCGCGACCGCATGCACATGAACCGCTGGCCGTTCGTCATCGCCGGCGAGTTGCGCGAAATCCAGGTCCGCGGCAACTGTCGCGCCGACGACGGCGACATGCTGTTTCATCTCGCCGAAGCCGGTGTCGGCATCGTGCGCCTGACCCGCCTCACCGTCGCCAAGGCGATCCGCGAGGGCCGCCTCAAGCAGGTCCTGACGCCGTTCACACCCGACGATACGGTCCCCATTCACGCGGTCTATCCGCACCGCCGTCTGCTGCCGCCGAAGGTGACGGCCTTCGTCGATTTCCTGTCGTCCAAGTTCGACCCACCACCGTGGGAGATGTGAGTTTGGATCGCGGGCGTCCACGCCCGATCGGCGCGCAGCGCCGAGCCTCATGCCTTCGCCCTTCGCTTCGCTCCGGTCGATTGCGCGCGTGGACGCGCGCGGTCCGAAAACCATCACACTGCCGCTTCGTCTTCAATCTGCCGCCGCAGATCACGTTGCGCCGTGCGGCCTAGCGGGAAACGCCACAGGGCCAGCGCTGCCAGCACATGCAGGGCTGCCGGCAGAAGGACGAACAGCAGCACCAGGCCGTGCAAGGCATTCGCATCGTTTCGCGTGCCGGTGCGAAAGCCGATCCATTCCAGCAGCGGATAGGTGATGCCGACCGCCAGCGCCAGGCCGATCTTCTCGGTCATCGCCAGCAGGCCGAAATAGACGCCGGCCTGCATGCGCCCGGTCCGCACCTGATCATCGTCGGTGATGTCGGCCATCATGGCCTTCATCAGAAAGCGGTGCGACGCATACGGCAGACCGAACAGCCCGATCATCACCAGCGCAGCCCAGAAGTTGCCCGGCGGCGCCACCAGGAACACCGGCAGCAGGACGAGAGAGTAGAGCTGCGCCCAGATCAGCGCCGTGTGCTTCTCGGCCTTGCGGCTGAGCCAGATCCAGAACGGGATGGCCAGGCAGCCGACCACGAAGTAGGCCAGCATCAGCACGCCCGAACGATCACCCAGCGCAAACGCGTCGCGTGCGATGAACACGATCAGCGAGCCCGACACGCCGCTGGACAGGCCCACCATCAGATCGGCCATCAGCAGGCGACGCAGGGGTCGGCTGCCGACCAGGGCGGCGACCACGTCGCGCCAATGTGCCTCGGGCCGCTCGACCACCTTGGTCTCGGGTACCCAGGCCAACGCCGCCA
>DATEIF010000067.1:0-11476 GCA_035279205.1 Vineibacter sp. | reverse complement strand
ATCTGGCGCGCCGCGGTGGAGGCCAGTTCCTCGTCGTGAAGCGCGCTGACCAGGCGGAAGCTCATGTCGATGCCGGCTGAGATGCCGGCCGAGGTGATCACCCGGCCCGCCTCGACCCAGGCCAGGTTTTCCACGACGTCGAGAGCCGGGAATTCACGCCGCAGGTCGTCGATGTCCTCCCAGTGCGTGGTCACCTTGAGACCATCCAGCAATCCGGCCTGCGCCAGCAGGAAGGCACCGGTACACACCGACGCGACACGTTGTGCCGCTTGCGCGTTACACTTGATCCAGTCGATGGTTTTCGCGCTCGACCGCGGCTGATCCATGACACCACCCGGGATGACCAACAGATCGACGCGCGGGTGGGCGTCAAAACCGTAATGCGGCTTCACCTGGAAACCATAGCGCGCCGTCACGATGTCGGCCGTCTCGGCGACAAAGAACGCTTTGAAGAGGACGGCGTCCTTGTTGCGATCACGTTGCGCCACGCGCGTGGTCACCGAGAACGCCTCGAACGGACCGCAGAAGTCGAGGACCTCGGCATCCGGGAAGAGCAGGATTGCGACGTTCATGGCGACCTCCCCGCCTTGCGCGCTGATGATCCAACGGGAAGACTGGACCTCGGCGATGGTTCGTCTAAGGTCAAAGTGCTTTGGCTGAAATGACATTTAAACGGCAAAACCTGCCACGACCGCCTTCACGGCGAAGGCCATGATCGAGACCCGCCCATGACCAAGATCCTGATCGACTGCGATCCCGGCCACGACGATGCCGTGGCGTTGCTGTTTGCAGCGCGGCACCTGGACCTGGTCGGCGTCACGACGGTCCACGGCAACAGTTCGCTGGAGAACACCACGCGCAACGCGCTGGCCCTGATGGAGCTCGCCGGGCTCGATATTCCCGTGGCCCGCGGCTGCGCCAGCCCCCTGGTCGGCAGCGCCACCTATGCGCCGCATATCCACGGCAAGAGCGGCCTGGATGGCGCCACGCTGCCGCAGGCGACGCGGCAGCTTGTCGAGGCGCACGCCGTCGACTTCATCATCGACCAGGCCCACCGCCATCGCGGCGAGCTTGTGGTCGCCGTGATCGGCCCTCAGACCAACCTGGCCTTGGCCCTGCGGCGCGAGCCTCGGCTCAGCCAATGGCTGCGCGAAATCACCGTCATGGGCGGCTCGACCACGACCGGCAACGTCACACCGGCCGCCGAGTTCAACATCTATTGCGATCCTGAGGCCGCCGCCGCCATCTTCGCCAGCGGCATCCCCATCCGCATGGTCGGCTTGAACGTCACCCGCCGCACCGGCTTCTCATCCGCCGACGTCGAGCGCCTGCGCAGCAGCGGCCGTCGCGTCGCCGGCGTGATCGCCGACCTGCTGGCCTTCTACCTGGCCCGTCAGCGCGAAAGCTTCGGTCTCGATCTGGCACCGATGCACGACGTGTGCGCCGTGATCCCCTACGCCTTCCCCGACCTGATCCGCTACGGCCGCACGACGGTACAGGTCGAGCTGAGCGGTGCCCTGACGCGCGGCATGACCGTTTGTGACCTGCGCGCCTTCCATCCCGGTACACGGCTGCCGGCCCAGCTGGCCAAGGACGGCCATGTCGAGGTCGCCCTGGAAGCCGAGAGTCGCCTCTTGATCGACCGGGTGATCGAGACGATCCTCGCCTACCCTTGATCCGGCCGGAGCGACGCCATGACGTTCAGCATCCAGCGCATCGATCATGTCGTTTTGCGCGTTCATGATCTTGATCGAATGATCCGATTTTACGAGCAGGCTTTGGGCTGCAATGTCGAGCGCCGCCTCGAGCGGTTGCAGCTCGTACAGCTGCGCGCCGGCACATGCCTGCTCGATCTGGTCAAGAGCGACACGCCGCGCACTGGCCCGAACATGGATCACCTCTGCTTTCGCGTCGATCCATTCAGTCTGAACGACATCCAGCAAGCACTGCAGCCCTTCGGCATCACGCCGGGCGACGTCGTGCAGCGCTACGGCGCCGAAGGCGACGGGCCCTCGATCTATTTCGACGATCCCGAAGGCAACCAGATCGAACTCAAGGGCCCGGCCACCAGTCCGCCGCTGCGTCGATAGTGCCGGTCACACAAATGTCCCCGGCCAGGACCGGGATGACCGCAGACTGCGCCGGGTGGTCGATACTAGAGTCGTGATCGCGTCAATGCGCTGCCGTGCAGGAACATTACGGCGTGCATTGCCTGTCAAATTTGGGCCACATTGCGTGGGCCGCATACCGCGCCGTTGCGTCCGGCGCGGCGCGCTTATCCACAATTCGGAGTGTTGGGGGTTCCTGAGTGTTCGTGCGTTCCAGGTGGCTTTCGTTTTCCGCTCGGCCGGCATCCGTGCTGCTGCCGATATATGATTCTCTTGCGTCATGGTGCCGCCGATGAAGCGCTCGGTGCGTATCGGCTGCGGTGCCGGCTTCTCCTCCGATCGTCTCGAGCCCGCGATCGACCTCGCGCAGCGCGGCGCGCTCGACTACCTGGTGTTCGAATGCCTGGGCGAGCGCACCATGGCCTTCGGCCATCGCGATCGCATGCTCGACGGCTCCAAGGGCTACAACCCGCACACAGCGCAGCGCATGCGCGCCGTGCTGGCCGCCTGTCGCAAGAACGGCACCGTCATCGTCACCAACATGGGTGCCGCCAACCCCCTGGCGGCGACGCAGCTAACCGTCGGCATCGCGCGCGAATTGGGGCTGGCCGGTCTCAAGGTGGCCTGCGTCGAGGGCGATGACGTCACGCGCCAGATCGGCCCCGCCACCGCGCTGCATGACCGCGACGGTACCGTGCGCGACGTCGGGCTGTCCGTGGTCGGCGCCAACGCCTATCTCGGCGCCGACGCCCTGCTACCGGCGCTGAAGGCCGGCGCCGACGTGATCATCGCCGGCCGCATCGCCGATCCGTCGCTGTTCGTGGCGCCGCTGGCGTTCCGCTTCGGTTGGGGGCTGGACGACTGGCAGCTGCTGGGGCGCGGGACGGCTGTCGGCCACCTGCTGGAATGCGGCATGCAGGTCACCGGCGGATACTTCGCGGATCCCGGTTTCAAGGATGTGCCGGGCCTGGTCGATTGCGGATTCCCCATCGCGGAAGTCGGCTTTGACGGCGGCTTCACCGTCACCAAGCTGCCCGATACCGGCGGCTGCGTCACCACGGCGACGGTCAAGGAGCAGCTGCTGTACGAGGTGCACGACCCCGCCACCTACCTCACGCCCGACGTGACCGCCGATTTCTCGCGCATCGCGATCCAGCAACTCGAGACGGACCGTGTCCAGGTCAACGGCGCCGACGGCCAGCCGCGACCCGACAAGCTGAAGGTCACCATCGGTTTCGACGGCGGCTTCCTCGCCGAAGGCGGCATCAGCTACGCCGGCCCCAACGCGCAGGCGCGCGCCCGGCTGGCGGGCGAAGTGGTCTGGCAGCGTCTGTCGCGCAACAATGCGCTGCTGGGCGACCTGCGCATCGACATGATCGGCGTCAACTCGCTGCACGGCACGGCCCACATGCCACCGACCGACAGCGAGGATGTGCGGCTGCGCGTGGCGATGCGCTCGCGCCGCCGCGAGGATATCGACACGATGCTGTGGGAGGTCGAGGCTCTGCTGTGCTGCGGACCGGCCGGCGGCGGCGGCTATCGCGGCACGATCTCGCCGTGCGTCGTCACCCACTCGGCCCTGGTCGCGCGCGACCAGGTGCGCCCCACCATGCGGATGTTCACGGCATGAGCGAGCGTTTGAAAGTACACGACATCGCCCACGCCCGCGCCGGCGACAAGGGCGACATCTCCAGCATTTCGGTGTGGGCTTACGATCCGAAGGACTATCCTCTGCTCAAGAGCCAGCTGACCGCCGAGCGGCTCAAGGCCGCGTACCCGAAGCTCCTGCGCGGCAACGTGACCCGCTACGAACTGGATCACCTGCATGGTCTGAATTTCGTGCTGCGCGATGCGCTGGAAGGCGGCGTCAACACATCGCTGAACCTCGATTCGCACGGCAAGTCATTCAGCTACCTGATCCTCGCCCTCGAGATCGACGCGCCTGAACCGACCTCACCCTGAGGAGCAGCCCGCAGGGGGCTGCGTCTCGAAGGGTGGGAAGCCGCACCACACCTCCAGCCCATCCTTCGAGACGGCCGCTTGCGCGGCCAGCTCGGGATGAGGCTGGTGAGCGCGCTTAACGAACGATGATCTCGTTGTCGACGCTGCGAACGCCCTTCACGCCACGGGCGACCTGCGCCGCGCGAAGGCGCTCGCGGTCCGAATTGACACGACCGCTGAGCTTCACGTTGCCGTTCAGGGTGGTGACGCCGACATCGCCGAAGTGAACGGTGGGATCGTCGATGAATCTCGCGCGAATGTTGTTGGTTATCGTCGAGTCATCGACATACTCAGCGACGTTCTGGCGACCTTGGAACACGTCGCAGGCTGCGATCGGTGCCGCCAGCGCCAGAGCGGCGAGCAGACGGATCGATGGTGACGTGAGTTTCACGGATACCTCCTTGGCAACTGACGTCGACAGTAACGCTGTTGCGATGCCGACGTTGCGCAGCTGCCAAGGCGGCCGTTCATCCGATCACCACCAGTGCGCGCCCCTAGCAGCGATCGCAATAGGGGCTGTAGTAGCGGTCGTCGCGGTAGCGGCGCTTGGGCGTGGTCGCCGCGCCGACGCCGGCACCCAGCGCACCGCCGACCACGGCGCCGGTCAACGGGCTGCCACCGGTCGCGGCGCCGACAACGGCACCGGAGCCGGCACCAATCGCGCCACCCGTTACCGCCCGCTGGCCCCATGTGTCGCCACAGGCACCGGCCAGCAGGGCGACGAAGGACAGGGCAACAACATTGTTTCTCGACATCATAACCTTCTCCCTTGGGATGCCTGGTATACGCCACTTACGGACATTGGTTGCCGTATCGGCAACACGTACATCATCCGTGGAGAATGGCGTTCAAATGTCGTCGCCAAGGCGCTGACATTGTGGCCAATCATGGCAGAGCTGTGATCAAGTTGGCGCGCTATCCCCAGCCTCGGGGCGAGGCGCCGCGCCGCGGCTTCAGGGCCGGATCACGATCGGTGTGCCGTCGGGCACCAGCGACCAGATCTCCCGGATCTGGGCGTTCGTCACCGCCATGCAGCCGGCCGTCCAGTCGCGCCGCTGGCGCCACCACGACGCCAGCCAACCGCTGCCGTTGGGCTGGCCATGGATCATGATCTCGCCTCCCGGTTCGACACCGGCAGCACGCGCGGCCGCAACGTCGGGTTCGGCAGGGTAGGAAACATGCAGAGACAGATGGAAGCGGCTTTGCGGATTGCGCCAGTCGATGACATAGCGGCCTTCGGGCGTGCGACCATCGCCCTCCTGCCGCTTATGGCCGACGGGCGCGAAGCCAAGCGCCGTGCGGTAGGTGCGCAGGACGCGGCCGCCGCGGCTGAGGATCAGCCGACGCCGGGCCTTGTGCACCTCGACCAGATCGGCGCACTGCTGCGCCGGCGCGAGAACAGGAACTGAAGCTGCCATGGCGCATTGGCTCATACAGCATGGCATGCTTGCCCGACCAGTCCGCGGCAACGCGATCGTGATGCGCCACCTCTCCCCCGTGGTCACAGGATCGCCCACAATCGATAGCACCATGCCCTGGGCGCGTCCGACGGGATCGCGTTCGCCCTCTCGCCGTGTGCCCATGCTCCGTACCACCCTCTGTACCTGCCTCGCCGTCATGTCGTTCGCCCTGTCGCCGGCCAGCGCCGCCGACCTGCTGCCGCATGAGAGCAAGTATGTCGTACGGCTGGGTACATCGCCGACCGCGCCGCAGGTCGGCACGGCGCGCCAGTTGCTCGGCATGGATTGCCAGGTCTGGCGCCTGGAACGCGATATCAAGACCGACATCGGGCTTGCCGCCGGTTTGCGGCTGACGTCCGAGTCGGAGCTGCGCGGCGCCGAGCCGCGCGACGGCAGCGCGTTCGACTACCAGCTGCGTCGGGCCCAGAACGGCCGCGAGCTGTCGGTCACCGGCCGCGTGAAAGCCGGCCAGCAGGGCGCACAGGCCACGATCGTGTCGCCCTCACGGCCGGTCACGATCGACCTGCCGACGGGAATCGTCCTGCCCGTGGCCGCCTTCGCCCGCGTGATCGACACGCTCAAGGGTGGCGCCACGAGCTTCAGTTTCAGTCTGTTCGATCCCGAGCTGACCGGCGATGCGCTGCAGATCGAGGGCGGCGTGGTGCCGGCCGATACCTTGCGGCCGGCGCGCGCCGACAGTCCCAAGCTGCCTGAAGGGACGGCATGGCCGGTCGAGATCAGCTTCACGCGCGCCGGCGGACGGGCACTGTTCACTGTCACCCTGCTGATGCACGAGGCGGGCATACTCGACCGTCTGACGATCAATACCGGGCTGATCGCCGCCAGCGTTGATCTGGTGGACATCAAGCCGTTCCCCCGCCCCGAATGTCCGACATCGTGAACGACGCGCATGTCGGGCACCGCTATCGTCTGGCTTCGCCGTGACCTGCGCCTGGCGGACAATCCTGCGCTGGCGGCAGCCGTCGAACGGGCCGATGACGTGCTGCCCGTGTTCATTCTCGACGATGGACAAAGCGCCTGGCTGCCCGGCGGCGCTTCACGCTGGTGGCTGCATCACAGCCTTGCCGCGCTCGACGCAAGTCTGCGCCGCCTTGGCAGCCGATTGATCCTGCGCCGGGGGCGGGCGTCCCGGATTATCACCGACCTGGTGCACGAAACCGGGGCCAGCGCCGTCTACTGGAACCGCCGCTACGATCGCGACGGCCGCGCGACCGATACCGCCATCAAGGCCGCCCTGAAGGCGCGCAGCATCGAGGTCGAGAGCTTCAACAGCGCGCTGCTGTTTGAGCCTTGGACGGTGAAAACCGGTGCCGGCGGCGCCTTCAAGGTCTTCACGCCCTTCCTGAAAGCCTGTCGTGCCGCGCCGTCGCCGCCGGCCCCGCTGCCACCACCGCGCAAAGTCGGTGTACCGCGCGCCTGGCCGGCATCGGACGCGCTGGAGGATTGGGCGTTGACGCCAACCCGGCCCGACTGGGCCGGCGGCCTGCGCGCGACGTGGCACCCGGGCGAACACGGCGCGCTACAGCGGCTGACGGACTTCGTCGATCAGGGCGCACCCGACTATGCGACCCGGCGCGACCGGCCTGACATCGAGGGCACGTCACGGCTTTCGCCTCACCTGGCCAGCGGTGAGATCGGGCCGCGCCAGATCTGGCATGCCGTGCACATGGCCGACGAACGCGGCGGAAAATCGGCCGAGACATTCCTCAAGGAACTGGTCTGGCGCGAGTTCGCCTATCACCTGCTCTATCACCATGACACGCTGCCGGACGCCAACCTGCGGACGTCGTTCGATGCCTTTCCCTGGCGCGACGATCCCGGCGCGCTGCGCGCCTGGCAGCGCGGCCGCACCGGCATACCCATTGTCGATGCCGGCATGCGCCAGCTCTGGCAGACGGGATGGATGCACAACCGGGCGCGCATGATCGCGGGCTCGTTCCTGGTCAAGAACCTGCTGCTGCACTGGCGCCAGGGCGAGGACTGGTTCTGGGATACGCTGGTGGACGCCGATCTCGCCAACAATGCCTTCAACTGGCAATGGATCGCCGGCAGCGGCGCTGACGCGGCACCCTACTTCCGCATCTTCAATCCCGTGCTGCAGGGTGAGCGCTTCGATCCCGATGGCGCCTATGTGCGCACCTACGTGCCGGAACTCGCGGCCCTGTCCGATGCCGTGATCCATAAACCGTGGACGGCAGCGCCCGATGTACTGGCGCGTGCCGGTGTCACGCTGGGGCGCGACTATCCCGAGCCGATCGTCGACCTCGATGCGTCGCGCAAACGGGCACTGGCAGCCTTCGCCACGATCAAGGAGCGCTGACGCGCCGTCGTTCATCGCGTGGCGCTATGCCAGCCGCAGCGGCAATCGCCGCAAGCGCTGGCCGGTTGCCGCGAAGATCGCATTGGCGACCGCCGGCGCGATCGGTGGCGTACCGGGCTCGCCGACGCCGCCCATGGGTGAGTCGTCGCTGTGCACGATCATGGTCTCGACCACGGGCATGGCATCGATGCGCAGCGCCGGATAGTCGTCGAACTGGCGCTGCTCGACCTGCCCCTTGCTGATCGTGATCTCGCCGTAGAGCGCTGCCGTCAGTCCATAGACGATGCCGCTTTCCATCTGTGCCCGCACGATGTCGGGATTGACCGCCTGGCCGCAGTCGATCGCGCACACGACGCGCCTGACGGCGATGGCCGTGCCGGCGACGGACACTTCGGCGACCTGCGCCACGATCGAGCTGAACGACGCACGCAAGGCGATGCCACGGCCGCTGCCGGCCGGCAGCGGCGTTCCCCAGCCGGCATGGCTGGCCACGGCATCGAGCACCTTTCGGTGGCGCGGCCGGTCGCGCAGCAGGTCACGCCGCAGCGCCAGCGGATCGACTTTCAATGCGTGTGCGATCTCGTCGAGGAAGCATTCGTCGAAGAAGGCCGTATGCGAATGTCCCACCGAGCGCCAGAAGCCGACTGGCACCGGCCCCTTGGGCACGATCGTGGACAGGCGATGAAAACCGAAGCCGTACGGCAGGTTCTCGATGCTGTTGGGATCGGGATCGCCCGGCTCGGAAATGCCCAGCACCCGGTGGGTGTACTGGCTCGAGGCCGACTGGCCGACCAGCACCGCGTCCCAGGCGATGGCGTTGGCCGGCGATCCCGCGGCGCCGTCCGGCGGCAGCGTCGCGGCCAGCCGGGCCAGCGCCATCGGGCGATAGAAATCGTGCCGGATGTCCTCTTCGCGCGACCACAGCACCTGCACCGGCGTGCCGCGCACCGCCTTGGCCACGGCGACCGCCTGTTTCACAAGATCGATCTCGGCCCGGCGGCCGAAGCCGCCGCCGAGAAACGTCGTGTGGACCGTGACCTTGTCCTGCGGCAGGTCGGCTTCCTGGGCGGCGGCATAGCGCACCAGCGACGATGACTGGTTGGGCATCCAGAGCTCCAGGCCGGCATCATCCAGACGCGCCGTGCAGTTCATCGGCTCCATGGTGGCGTGCGCCAAATAGGGAGCACGGTAGACGGCCTCGATGCGCCTGGCCTTGCGGTCCAGCAGCGCGCTATCACCGCTGACCCGTGCCTCCTTGCGATCACCCGAGGTTGCCTGGAGCTCGTACTCGCGCCACAGGGCATCGCTGTGCAGCGCGGCGTTCGGCCCATCGTTCCAGGTGATCGCGAGCCCTTCCGCGAGGAATTTCTGAGCCCGCCACCAGTTGTCGGCAACGACGGCGACGGCATCCGGCAGTTCGACGATCTTCTTCACGCCCGCCGGCAGGCGGCGTCACGCCCTTCAGGCTGCCGCCGAAGGTCGGGCAGATCTTCACGGCAGCGTGCAGCAGGCCGGGCGGCCGCACATCGATGCCGAAGATGGCGCGGCCGGTGACCTTGTCCTGCAGGTCGAGCCGCGGCGCCGAGGTGCCGATCAGCGTGAAGCTGGCCGGTTTCTTGAGCGGTATGTCGCGCAGCGGTTCCAGGCCGCTCACGGCGTCGAGCAGCTCGCCGTAGCGCGCGACCTTGACTCCGCCGCGACCGCGCACCTCCCCGTCGACCACGCGCAGGTCGCTCTGCTCGAGGCTGAATTTCCGCGCCGCCGCGCGCAGCAGCAGTTCCCGCGCCGAGGCCCCGGCCAGCCGCATCGGCTGCCAGGCATCGCGCGCCGACGTGCTGCCGCCCGTGGCCGCCACGCCCAGCACGCCCATCAGCTTGGCGGCGAACCAGCGCGCGCCGTCGACCATCATGCCGGTCTGCTCGGGCGAGAACGGCAAGCCGTCCAGCAGGATCTCGACGTTGCGATAGATGACGTTCTCGGGCGGCGCCTCGACACGCACGTCAGCCCAGCGCGCATCCATCTCTTCGGCGATGAGCTGCGCCAGGGCCGTGTGGACGCCCTGGCCCATCTCGGCCCGCGGCACGGCGACGATGATCCCGCCATCGCGCGCCAGCTTGACCCACCCGTTCAGCGCCACCTCACCCGCTTTGGCTGGAAACTGCGCCCCATTGCCCAGACGGTCCCGCTCATGCGCGAACCAGTAGCCGACGACCAGTGCGCCGCCGGCCAAGGTGCCGCCGATGATCGCCTTGCGCCGTGTGAGCTTCATCGCCTGCCCTCCAGGCGCCGCGCGCCTGTTCTTGGGCGACACGGTAACAGAGTGCTCCTACAGGCGCCTTCGAAAGATGACGATCGCGTCAGAAATTGAACCGGATACCTGCGTTCGGCGCCCGCATTGACTTCCGGACGGGGCTGCAGCATGTTCGCCGCATGCGCGTGCAGTGCATCCTGAAGTCGAAAAAAGCCCCGTGGCCCGGGGCCGTAGGACTTCGTTTGCGCTGAAGCTGCGCATCGCAAGCACCACAGGACCCCGCCGGATCGGACGGGGTTTTTTATTGGCCTCGCGCTCCGGCACCACACAGGAGAGCGCGAATGACCACCCCCACCACGACAGGCCCGCATGGCATCTGGCTGCCCCTCGTCACGCCGTTTCGCGACGGCGAAGTGGACGAGACCTCACTGAAGCGGCTGGTCCGTCATTACACCGCGCAGCCGATCGACGGCTTGATCCTGGCGGCGACCACGGGTGAAGGCCTCACCCTCGACGACGAGGAAGTGGCGCGACTGGTGAGCATCGTTGCCGCCGAGCTCGAGGGCAGGCTGCCGGTCTATCTCGGGGTTTCGGGCAGCGACACGCGCAAGCTGGCGAAGGTACTGGACCGCACCACGGCATGGCCGGTCGACGGGTACCTGATCGCCTGCCCCTACTACACGCGGCCCTCGCAGGAAGGCTTGTTCCGCCACTTCGCGACGCTGGCGCGCGACACCGACAAGCCGATCATGATCTACAACATCCCCTACCGCACCGGCGTCAACATGAGCACCGAGACGATGCTGCGGCTGGCCGAGCTGCCCAACATCATCGGCACCAAGGATTGCTGCGCCGACGCAGCGCAGTCCTTCGACATATTGCGTGGCCGGCCACCGGGCTTTGCCGTGCTGACCGGCGAGGATGCGCTGTTCTATGGCGCTCTGACGCAGGGCGCCAATGGCGGCATCCTCGCAGCGGCGCATGTCGAGACGCGGCTGTTCGCGCGCGTCTACAACGCCGTGAATGGCGGCAACCACAGCGCCGCGCTCGCGGTGTGGCAGGACCTCGTCGACCTGCCGCGCCTGCTGTTCGCCGAGCCCAGCCCGGCCCCGATCAAGCATTGGCTGTGGCGCGCCGGCCTGCTGTACAGCCCCGAGGTGCGCCTACCGATGACCGAGATCAGCGCCGGCCTGGCGGCCCGCATCGACTCCGAGATCGCCCGCCGGAGCAGCCTGGCGGCGTAGGCGCGCGCCGAAACGGCCTGCTGGGGGCGCGTCACTCCAGTGACGCGTCTTCATCTCGTGTCACACATGAC
>DATEIF010000066.1:0-15667 GCA_035279205.1 Vineibacter sp. | reverse complement strand
GAGGAGGGCCGCTGCGGCATGGATCTCGCGATCCTGGACACGATGTCGATCCCCTGGGGCGTCGTCACCCTGACCGAGGCGCGGCTGGGGGGCATGTCCCGCTGCGAGCCGCTGGCGGCCGGCATCTACGAGCAGATGGTGGCGCAGATCCGCGACGCGCTGAGGCCGTTCTGCCGACGCAACGCGGTGGGCTCGCGGGTCGCCGGCGGCGACGTGCAGATGATCGGCGCCTCAGGCACGGTCACCACCATGGCGGCCTACGGCATGGGCCTGAAGCGCTACCATCGGGCGACCGTCGACGGCACCAGCATCGATCGCGACACCATCCTGCGCATCGGCGGCCACCTGGCGCGCATGTCGGTATCCGAGCTGGCCGAGCTGCCCTGCATCGGTTGGGAGCGCGCTGAACTGGCTCTGGCCGGCGGCGCCATCCTGGAGGCCGTCTGCCGGCAATGGCCGGTCAATCGCGTCGTCGTGGCCGACCGCGGCCTGCGCGAAGGGGTGCTGGTCGACCTCATGCGCGAGGCCGACCGCGAGTGCGATCCCCTGACGCGGCGCACGGAAGAAACCTCCACCGCGTGAGGGGCTGACCATCATGGCCCGGGAAAAAGGCAGCGGCCGCTCCACGCGGGGCGGCAGTGGCGGCGGCGTCGGCGGACGTCGCCAGGCGGTGCGCGTCAAGACGGCGCGCGGGCGCAGCGTGTCATCGGCGCGCTGGCTGGAGCGCCAGCTCAACGATCCCTACGTGCACGAAGCCAAGCGCCTGGGCTATCGCTCGCGCGCCGCCTTCAAGCTCAGCGAGATCGACGACCAGTTCCGTTTCCTGAAGCCGGGTATCGCTGTGGTCGATCTCGGCTGCGCGCCCGGCGGCTGGTGCCAGGTGGCGGTGCAGCGCGTGCGGCCGCTCGAAACCGGCGGCTGCATCGTCGGCATCGACGTGACGCCGGTCGAGCCGATCGCCGGCACGACGATCCTGCACCAGGACTTCATGGCCGACGATGCGCCCGAGCGCCTGAAAGCAGCACTGGGCGGCCCGGCCGATGCGGTCCTGAGCGACATGGCGGCACCCGCCACCGGCCACCCGCAGACGGATCACCTGCGCATCATGGCGCTGGCTGAAACGGCACACGACTTCGCGCGCGAGGTGCTGAAGCCCGGCGGCGTTTTCGTTGCCAAGGTGCTGCGCGGCGGCACCGAGCGGGCCTTGCTGGAGCAACTGAAGCGCGATTTCAAGGTCGTGAAGCACGTCAAGCCGCCGGCCAGCCGTGCCGACTCGGCGGAGATGTTCGTGATCGCCACCGGCTTTCGCGGCGGCGATTGACGGCGCCACCGTTTCGGCGTTGGCTGCGCGCCACGCAAGCGGCAGCACGCCGCGCCGTTACGGTGAGGAAACGACATGACGATTTCGATGTATTCGGCCTCGGTGCCGGTGTTCCAGCGCCAGCTCGGCGCCCTGGGCAAGGTAATCGACAAGGCAGCCAGCTACGCCGCCGCGAAGAAGATCCAGGACGCCGCGCTGCTGCAGACCCGGCTCTTTCCCGACATGTTGCCGTTTTCGCGCCAGGTGCAGATCGCGGCCGACTTCGCCAAGAGTACGCCGGCGCGGCTGACGGGCAACGAATTTCCCAAGTACGACGACAACGAAGCCTCGCTGGCCGAACTGAAGGCGCGCATCGACAAGACGCTGGCCTATGTCGCGACCTTCACACCGGCCCATTTCGACGGCAGCGAAGGGCGCGAGATCACGATCCCGATCCCCAACAATCCGCTGACGTTCAAGGGCGAGATCTTCCTGCTGCACTTCGCCATGCCCAACTTCTATTTCCACGTCACCACCGCCTACGACATCCTGCGCCAGTGCGGTGTCGAGATCGGCAAGCGCGACTTCATCGGCGGCCTGTGAGCGAACGCGGGCGGCAGTCACATGGCCGACACGCAGGTCGTCACCTTCTATGACCGCCACCCGATCAACGCCAAGCAGATCCTCGACAAGCTGCGCCTGGCGGGGCGGCCGTCCGACACGCTGACGGCCGCCGATCTGTGGCCGCATGATCAGGATCACTACGGCGGCCTGGATGCCAATGACGCTCTGGCGTCGCGCGCCGGCATCGGCGCGCAGTCGCGCGTGCTCGATCTTTGTGCCGGGCTCTGTGGGCCGGCGCGGCACAACGTTGCGACGCGTGGCTGCAGCGTGGTGGCGCTGGAGCTGAATGCGCACCGCGCCAGGGGCGCGCGCCGGCTCAACACGCTGGTCGGCCTCGATGATCGCATCACCGTGGTCCAGGGCGATGCGACCGCGCCGCCGTTCGTCGACGGTATGTTCGACGTCGTCTGGAGTCAGGAGGCCTTCCTGCACATCGCCGATAAGCAGCGCCTTCTGGCGGGCGTCCGGCGCGTGCTGAAGCCGGGCGGACGGCTGGCGTTCACCGACTGGATCGCGGGCCCGGCGCTGACGGCGATAGACCGCCGGCTGATGGACGAAGGCATCGCCGCCAAGGCGATCCACACGGCGCACGAGTACACCGCGCTGCTCCAGGCGGCCGGCTTTCGCGATATCGCGCGCGATGATCTCTCGTCCGCGTGGCGGCCGATTCTCGAGGCGCGCTTGCAGATGTATCGCCGCCTGCGCGAAGACGCGCAGCGCGCCACGGGCGGCGATCCGCACGCCGACTACGTGCGCTTCTACGAGCGCTTCGTCGCCTTGGTCGCTGCCGGCGCCTTGGGCGGCGCGCGCTTTATCGCGGTAGCTTGATCGGACGCTGCACCCAAGCGATCCGCTCAAAAGAATTCGTGCCACGCCCTGAATGACCGGTGCGTTCGCGTGCGGAAGCCCAGCGATGTGTGGGCTTCATTGCTCACCATGTCGTTCTTTGATAAAATCGAACAAATGTCCGGTTAACGGACGAAATCGGAGGAAACCATGCTATCTGCGCGTGATAACGATGCGCTGACGCGCGTTGGCCCCGGTACGCCGATGGGCGAGTTGATGCGGCAGTATTGGATTCCGGCCTGCCTCTCCTCGGAGCTGGAGGCAAACGGCGAGCCGATGCGGTTGCTGCTGCTGGGCGAGCAGCTGATCGCGTTCCGCGACAGCAGCGGCCGGATCGGCATCATGGAACATCGCTGCCCGCATCGCTGCGCCTCGCTCTTCTTTGGACGCAATGAACACGACGGCCTGCGTTGTGTTTACCACGGCTGGAAGTTCGACGTGGCGGGCAATTGCGTCGACATGCCCAACGTGCCGGCGGCGCAGGACTTCAAGAGCAAGGTCAAAACCAAGGCCTACAAGGTCGTCGAACGCGCCGGCCTGGTGTGGACCTACATGGGGTCGCGTGCCGAAGCGCCGCCGCTGCCCGAGATCGAAGCGCTGATGCTGCCGGAAGCCGAGCGCAGCCTGCGTGTTCACCAGCGCGACTGCAACTGGCTGCAGTCGCTGGAAGGCGACATCGACACCTCGCACTTCGGGTTCCTGCATATCGGCGCCGTCGATGCCGACGACGTCGATCCCACTACCATGCACCGCTGGAGCATTGTCGACCGGGCGCCCGATTACCATGCGCGCGAGACCGACTGGGGCACGATGTATTGCGCCTATCGAGAGGCCGAACCGGGCACGTACTACTACCGGTTCGCGCACTTCCTGCTGCCGTTCTTCACCCACACGCCCAACGGCACGTTCAACGACCAGATCCAGTGCACCATCAACGTGCCGATGGATGACACGCACACCATGACCTACAACGTCGGCTGGACCAAGCGCACGCCGCCGCTGCAGACGCTGAAGACAGGTGAGCCTATTCCAGGCCTGCCGCCTGACATGACGTACCTGCCGCGCACCAACGACTGGTATGGCCGCTGGCGCCTCGCTGCCAACCGCGACAACGACTATTTCCTCGATCGCGAGATGCAGCGCCATTCGAACTACTCGGGCATCCAGGGCATCGGCCGGCAGGATCAGGCCATGATCGAGTGCATGGGCGAGATCGTCGACCGTTCGCTGGAGCACCTGGCGCCGAGCGACCGCATGATCATGGTGACGCGCCGGCGTCTGCTGAACGCGGCCCGCGACCTGCAGGACGACAAGAAGGTACCGGCCACGGTCGACGGATCGCACATCTACCGCGGCGCGCGCGGCGGTGCTTTCCTCGCCCCGACCGACCTCGACTGGCGCGAAGCCTATGCCCGGAACCTGCGCGAGGCCTATAGCCCGTTGGGCATGCTGATGGCGCAGGCAGCGGAGTAGATCGCAGAACGAGAAGACCGCCCGATCGGGGCACAAGCAGGGCGATCGCTATGGGCCACTGTCAGCCGGGATGACAGTGGCCCGGACCGCCATAAGCGGTAGTCCAAGAAGCGTCAGGGAGGAAGCATGGAGCAGGCCGCGCTCCAGCGGCGCGCCGGTGTGGCTGTCGACGCGGGAGGCCTGCGGCGTCGGCTGGCCGTGGGCGTTGGCGGCCTGTTCAGGGGTGGTCGCCCGCTGGGTCTTGTCGTGTTGATCGCCGCGCTGGGCTTCCTGTCGCTCTACCCGATGGGCATGCTGTTCTACGGCAGCCTGCATTCGGCGCCGCCGGGCCTGTCCGGCGAATACAATCTCGACGGCTACGCGGCGCTGGCGACGAGCGAGAACCTCATCGTGCTGGCCAACACCGTCGGCATCTCGTTCGTCAAGACGTCGCTGTCGCTGGCGCTGGCCATTTTGCTCGCCTGGATCGTCGCGCGCACCGATACGCCCGCCCGCGGCACCCTGGAAGTGCTGATCACGCTGCCGTTCTTCATTCCGCCGATTCTGACCGCGACCGCCTGGGGCATGCTCGGCAATGCGCAGGTCGGCACCATCAACCTGGCATGGCGCTGGTTGACCGGCCTGGAAGCGCCGATCATCGACGTGTTCTCCTATGGCGGCGTCATCTGGCACATGATGCAGTATTCGACGCCGTTCATCTTCCTGTTCGTGGTCGATGCCTTCCGCGCCATGGATCCGGCGCTCGAGGAGTCGAGCCGCATGTCGCGTGCGACGCGCAGCCAGACCTTCTGGCGCATCACCTTCGTGCTGATGCTGCCGGTCACCACCAGCGCTTTCATCCTGAGTTTCATCCGCGGCATCGAAGCGTTCGAGTCACCGGTCTTCTTTGGCACGCCGGTCGGTATCGAGGTGCTGACCACCAAGATCTACGCCCTGATCAACCATCAATCGCAGCCGCAGTACCAGTCGGCGACGGCGCTGGGCTTTGCGGTGATGGTACTGATGTTTCTGCTCGTCACCTGGCAGTGGCGCCTGCTGGGCGGCCGCAGCTTCACGACCGTGACCGGCAAGGGCTATTCGCCCAACGTGACGCAACTGGGCTGGAAGCGGTGGATCACGTTCGCGATCTGCATCGCGTTCTTCGTCGCCACCGTGGCGCTGCCGGTCGGCCAGCTGCTGCTGAGCTCCTTCTTCCAGTTCTTCGGCTTCTACCAGCTCGACATGCTGACACTGGAGCACTATCGCGGCGTCTGGAACAACCGCGAGTTCTGGTCGGCGTTCGCCAACACGATGCTTCTGGGCGTGTGCGGCGCTTCGGCGACCATGGTGCTGGGCGCCATTGTCGCCTATGTCACGACGCGCACGCGCTGGCAGGGACGGCGTCTGATCGACGTGCTGGCCTGGCTGCCCTGGATGATGCCCGGGATGGTGCTGGGCATCGGCTTCCTGTGGGGCTTTGCCATGCTGCCTTCAGGGATCCCGATCTACGGCACGCTGTGGGCGCTGCTGCTGGCCTACATCGCGCTCGGCACGCCGGTCGCCGTGCGGGTCACGTCGAGCGCCTACGCGCAGATCTCCAACGACATCGAGGAGTGCTCGCGCGTGCATGGCGCCAGCTGGTGGCAGACGCTGTGGCGCATCCTGGTCGCGCTGGCCTGGCCCGCCTTCGCGGTCGGCTGGGTGCTGACCTTCTTCGGCATCATGCGCGAGCTCAGCGCGTCGATCCTGCTCTATTCGCCGGGCTCCGAAGTGCTGTCGGTCGTGATGCTCAAGATGTGGACCGGCGGCAAGCCGGAGGAGGTGAGCGTCATCGGCCTGTTCATGCTGGTCCTGGTGCTGGTGTTCCGCTGGGTGCAGCTGCGCCTGATCAAGACGCGGATCAGCACGCTGTGAGGCGGCGCACGAGGGGAGGATGATCATGTTCAAGAGGATGCTGGCCGCGGCCGCGATGATCCTCGCCCTCGTCGCACCGGCGGTCGCGCAGACCGACGCCGAGTGGCAGAAAGTCGTCGAGGCGGCCAAGAAGGAAGGCAAGCTCGTCTTCTACACGGCATCGATCGGGTCACCGTTCTACAAGGAGGTCGTTCGCTCGTTCGAGGCGAAGTACGGCATCCGTGTCGAAGCGCTGGAGGCGCGCGCCAGCGAGATCCGCGAACGTGTTCGCATCGAGCAGGCGGCCGGCCGCTTCATCGCCGACCTGCATCATAACGGTGCCACCACCACCTGGCTCATGCAGCAGGACGGCGCGTTCCAGCCCCATGGCGGCATTCCCAATGCCCGCAACGTCATGCCGCCCTACGAGGCCGACGAGATCCGCGTGCCGTCGGATGTGACCAGCTTCGTCATTCTCGTCAACCGCGCCATGGTGAAAGCGGCCGATGAGCCCAAGAGCTGGAAGGACCTCAACGACCCGAAATGGACCGGCAAGATGCTGGCCGATGACACGCGGGCGCTGGGTGGCGGCGCGGTGTTCTTCGCGGTGACATATGATGCCTTTGGCAAGGAGTACCATGAGAAGCTGGCGGCACAGAAGCCGGTGTTTTCCCGCGATCTGCGCAACAACGAGCGCCGTACGGCGCGCGGCGAGTATCCGATCTATTTCCCGTTCGTGCTCGCGTACTACACGCAGATCAAGAGCCTGCCGGTCAAGGTCGTCATTCCCCAGGAGGGACGTCTCTACGTCCGCTTCGATCTTGCCGTGCTGAAGAATGCACCGCACCCCAACGCGGCGCGGCTGTTCATGAACCACTTCCTAGAGATCGAGTCACAGCTGGTCTACGCCAATGCCGGCTACAGTCCCGTGGTCAAGGACGTGGTCGAGCGCACCAGCGAGGACATGCGTCCCTTCCTTGCCACCAAGGCGATGGGCACCACGGTACCGCAGCGCCAGAACGAGATGCTCGATCTCGCCAAGCAACTCTACAAGTAACGGAACGGAGGGCGTGATGTTGACGAGGATCATCGCCGCGGTCTGCGTCCTTTGTGCCCTCTCTCCTGCCGCGCCCGCGGCGGCGCAAGCCGACGCCGAATGGCAAAAAGTCATCGAGGCCGCCAAGAAGGAGGGCAAGCTCGCCCTCTACACGGCGGCGATCGGCGCCACCTTTCACAAGGATGTCGTGCGGTCGTTCGAGGCGAAGTACGGCATTCGCGTCGAGACGTTCGAGGCGCGCGCCAGCGAGGTGCGCGAACGCATCCGCATCGAGCAGGCGTCGGGCCGCTTCCTCGGCGACGTGCACCATAACGGCGCCACGACCACGTGGCTCATGCTGCAGGAGGGCGCCCTGCAGCCGCATGGCGGCATCCCCAATGCCCGCAACATCATGCCACCCTATGAGGCCGACGAGATCCGCGTGCCGTCGGATGTGACCAGCTACGCGCTGCTGATCAACCGCACCATGGTGAAGGAAGCCGACGAGCCCCGCAGCTGGAAGGATCTCCTCGATCCGAAATGGACCGGCAAGATGCTGGCCGACGACATGCGGGCGCTGGGCGGCGGCGCCGTGTTCTTCTTCGTGATGCACGATGCCTTCGGCAAGGAATACCACGAGAAGCTGGCGGCACAGAAGCTGGTGTTCTCCCGCGACCTGCGCAACGACGAACGGCGGACGGCGCGCGGTGAATATCCGCTCTATTTCCCGTTCTCGCTGGCGTTCTATCCGCAGATCAAGAGTCTGCCGGTGAAGCTGCTCGTGCCGACGGAGGGACGCCCCTTTGTCCGTTTCGAGCTATCCATGCTGAAGAACGCGCCGCACCCCAACGCGGCGCGGCTGTTCATCAACCATTTCCTCGATATCGAATCGCAGCTGATCTACGCCAATGCCGGCAGCAGTCCGGTTGTCAAAGGCGTGATCGAGCGCGCCAGTCCCGACATGCGGCCATTTCTCGCCACCAAGGCGATGGGCACCACGGTACCGCAGCGCCAGAACGAGATGCTCGATCTGGCCAAGCAGTTCTACAAGTAGCGGAGCGGATCATGCCAAGCGTCACGCTGGAGGAGGTCGGCCGTCACTTCGGTGACGTGAAGGCGGTCGATCGCATCAGCCTGTCGGTGGCCCATGGCGAGTTCGTCACCCTGCTGGGACCGTCCGGCTGCGGCAAGACGACGACCCTGCGCATGGTCGCCGGACTGGAGCGCAACGACACCGGGCGCATCAGCATCGGTGGCCGTGTGGTGAGCGACGCCCATGTCGGCCTGTTCGTGCCGCCCGATCTGCGCCAGCTCGGCATGGTCTTCCAGTCCTATGCGATCTGGCCGCATATGACCGTCTTCGACAATGTCGCCTATCCCCTGCGCGTGCGCCACGTCGCCAAGGCTCAGGTCCAGGACAAGGTGATGGCGGCGCTGCGGCTGGTCGAGATGGAGCGGTTCGCCAGCCGGCCGGCGCCGGCACTGTCGGGCGGCCAGCAGCAGCGGGTGGCGATCGCCCGCGCGCTGGTGTTCGAGCCCGAGGTCCTGCTGCTGGACGAGCCGCTCTCCAACCTCGACGCGCGGCTGCGCGCGCAGATGGGTGACGAGTTCCGGGCCTTGCAACGCCGGCTGAAGATCACGACCCTCTACGTGACCCACGACCAGGAGGAGGCGATGGCGCTGTCCGACCGGATCGTCGTGATGCAGCAGGGCCGCATCCTGCAGATCGGCGAACCGGAGGCCGTCTATCATCGGCCGGCCAGTCGCGAGGTCGCCACGTTCTTCGGTACGCCCAACATGATCGCGGCCAAGGTGGCGACGTGCCGCGCGACGGATAACGGCGACTATATGCTGGCCGTCGAAGGGGCGGCCTGGCAGGGGCTTTGCCGGGCCGGGGAGCGCTTCGGCCAGGACGAAGCGGTGCTGGTGGTGGTGCGGCCGGAAACCGTGGCGCTGGCGGCGCCGGGGACACCGGCCAGCGACGGCCACATCGCCTGGCCGGGCCGCGTCGTTGACGGCATCTTCCGGGGCCCGCATCGCTCGATTGAGGCCGAGGCCGCCGGCATGCGCTTCCATATCGAGGCACCAGCGACACGGCCGGTGAGTATCGGTGAGGCCGTGACCCTCTCCGTTGCGGCGGAAAATGTCTGGGCCGTGCGGGCTTGAGCGGCGCCTGATCCGTCATCGCAAACGAGGATTTCCGCCAAAAGAGACTCCATTCCCGCGAGATCCCTCGCTAGGCTCGGGATGACAGTCCGCTCGTCTCAACAGGATTAATGTGAAGCTATGCCGCGTATCGTTTTCGTCCAACCTGATGGTCAACCGGTCGAGGTCGAGGCTTCGGTCGGCACCAGTGTCATGCAGGCTGCAGTGCACAACAACGTACGGGGCATCGACGCCGATTGCGGCGGGTGCTGTTCCTGCGCCACCTGCCACGTCTACGTCGAGGATGCCTTCGCTGCGCGCCTGCCGGCGCCCGACGCCATGGAGGACGAGATGCTGACCGGCACCGCCGCCGAGCGTCGCCCCACCAGCCGACTGGGGTGCCAGATCACCATCACGGCCGACCTGGATGGCCTCACGGTCCGTGTGCCCGACCGTCAGATCTGATGGATCAGGATCTGGTCATTGTCGGCGGTTCCTACGCCGCCGCGCAGGCCATCGCCTCGGCGCGCGCCGCCGGCCATACGGCACCGATCCGCCTGATCAGCGCCGAGCCGGACTTGCCGTATCAGCGGCCGCCGCTGTCCAAGGGTTTCCTGCTGGGCAAGGTCGACGCTGCGGCGCTGCCCATCCGTCCCGAGGCGTTCTACCGCGACAACGGCATCGACGTGCTTCTCGGCACCGAGGTGACGGCCATCGACCGCGCGAGCCGGGCCGTGGTGACCGCAGCCGGTGAGCGTCTGCGCTATGGCCAGCTCGTCCTGGCGGTCGGCTCCCATCCACGGCTGCCGCCCCTTCCCGGTATCGACCTGGATGGCGTGATGGTGCTGCGCACGCTAGCCGACGCCGTGCAGTTGCGCGACCGGCTGCCCGCTGTCGCCGCCGCGGTCGTAATCGGTGGCGGCTTCATCGGGCTCGAGGTCGCGTCAGTGCTCGCCGTGCTGGGCAAGACCGTCACCGTGCTCGAGGCGGAGGAGCGCCTGCTGGGACGCGGGGCCGGTGCGCCACTCGCAGCACATGTCGCGGCCGTGCATCGCGCGCGCGGTGTGGACCTCCGGCTGCGAACCATGGCGGCCCGGCTGGTGGGTGAGGGGGGCCGCGTGCGCTCGGTCGTCACCCGCGATGGCGCCACTCTGCCGGCCGACCTGGTCGTGGTCGGCATCGGCGTCACACCGCAGACGGCACTCGCCGAAGCGGCCGGACTGGCCTGTACCGGCGGAATCGACGTCGATGCTCACGGGCGCACAGCCGATCCGTCGATCTTTGCGATCGGCGACTGCAGCTGGCACCCCAGCCCGTTCGCCAGGCGATCGCTGCGGCTCGAATCGGTCCAGCACGCCCTCGACCAGGCCAAGGCCGCCGGCGCCACCATTGCGGGTCGCGCCACACCGTACGATGCTGTGCCCTGGTTCTGGTCGGACCAGTACGACGTGAAACTGCAGATGGTGGGGCTGACCCAGGGCTGGAACCGCCATGCGGTGCGCGGCACGGCGGAGGGCGGGCGCTTTTCCATTTTCTACTGGTGCGACGACCGGTTGATCGCGATCGAGTCGGTGAACAGGCCGGCCGAACATATGATGGGCCGGCGCCTGCTGGCCTGTGGTGCCCGGCTTTCGCCAGCCGAAGCGGCCGATGAAGGGTTCGACCTGTCGTCGCGTGTCGTCAGGACAGGGAATTCGGCCCCGCCAGCATCATCGTCAGCATAAGGTGGTTGCAGTTGGCTTCCCGGCTCGGCAGTTTATACTTAGATACCAAAGGAGATGGGGCGGGATGGCGCGACTGAGGGCGGCGGACGCCGAGAGACGGGCAGCCAGCGGCTACGGACCTGATTTCCTCGAGGCCTTGGCACGGGGACTGCGGGTCATCGGCGCCTTCGGACGCGAGCGCAGCCACATGACGTTGAGCGACGTGGCGCGGGCGACGGACCTGCCCAAACCCAGCGTGCGCCGGGCGCTCTATACGCTGTCCTGCCTGGGGCTGGTCGCCAGCGACGGGCGTGCCTTCCACCTGACGCCACGCGTGATGTCGCTGGCGTCGGCCTATCTCGGGTCCAACATGATCTCGACGATCGTCCAGCCTGCCTGCGAGCGGGTCAGCGACCGGATCGAGCAGACGTGCTTCGCGGCCGTGCTGGACGGCTACGACATCGTCATGATCGCCCATGCCTTTCATGGCGACCCTGTTGTCGTGGCGCCGACCATCGGTCTGCGGCGGCCAGCGTTCTGTACCGCGGCCGGCCGTGCCATCCTGAGCGGCATGGCCGACGAGGCGCTCGATTCCTGGCTCGACAAGCTGGAGCCCAAGGCGCTGACGACGTTCACCATGACCGACAAGCGCGACTTGCGCGGCGAGGTCATGCGGGTGCGCGAGCAGGGCTTCTGCGTCACCGAACAGGAAATGCGGCGGGGGTATCGCGCTGTCGCGGTGCCGCTCAAGCGCTACGACGGCAAGATGGTGGCCGCGCTGTGCGTGGCGGCCTGGATCGAGGACGCCTCCGTCGGCCACCTGACCGAGAAGTACATCGCCGCCCTGCGCACCGAGACCGAGGCCCTCCAGAACCAGTTGGTGTGATCGGTCCTCCCGCTGACGCGGGGAAGGGGAGTAACCGGCGGTTTGTTGCGGCGGGCTGGCCGGTCGCGCAACAAAGCGCCGGGGGCCCGGAGTGCGACGCATAGCCTCTATATCTTGTCGCCGCTTGGCATCAGGGCCGCGATGTGTATGATGGCGCGCCATCCAAAGGGAAGCCCGGGATGGCGCCAGCCGCCATCCGTGATGCGGAGGTGGCCATGTTCCAAGAAGCACTGACCTTTGACGACGTGCTTCTGAAGCCCGCCGCCTCATCGGTTCTGCCCGGACAAGTCGATACGCGCTCGCGGCTCACGCGCACCATTGATCTCCGCATCCCCCTGATGTCGGCGGCGATGGACACCGTCACCGAGGCACCCATGGCGATCGCCATGGCCCAGGCTGGCGGCATTGGCGTGATCCACAAGAACCTCGACGCGACCGCGCAGGCCGACGAGGTGCGCAAGGTCAAGAAGTTCGAAAGCGGCATGGTGGTCAACCCGTTGACCATCGCGCCCGAAGCGCCGCTGGCCGATGCGCTCAAGCTGATGGCCGATCACCAGATCTCCGGCATTCCGGTGGTCGAGAGAGGCAGCGGCAAGCTGGTCGGCATCCTCACCAACCGCGACGTGCGTTTCGCCACCGACGTGATGGCGCCGGTGCACAGCTTGATGACGCGCAAGGTGATCACGGTGCGCGAGGGCGTCGGGCCCGACGAGGCCAAGCGGCTGCTGCACCAGCATCGCATCGAGAAGCTGGTGGTGGTCGACGACGCCCACAAATGCATCGGCCTGATCACCGTCAAGGATATCGAGAAGGCCAACAAGTTCCCCGGCGCCAGCAAGGACGAGAAGGGCCGGCTGCGGGTCGCCGCCGCTACCGGCGTCGGTGATGACGGCTACCGTCGCGCCGAGGCGCTGCTGGCTGCCGATGTCGACGTGATCGTGGTCGACACCGCCCACGGCCACTCCCGCGGCGTGCTCGACTCGGTGGCTCGCATCAAGAAGCTCAGCAACTATGCCCAGGTCATCGCCGGCAACATCGCCACGGGCGATGGTGCCAAGGCGCTGATCGATGCCGGGGCTGATGCCGTGAAGATCGGTATCGGCCCGGGCTCGATCTGCACCACGCGCGTGGTGGCCGGTGTCGGCATGCCGCAGCTGACCGCCATCCTCGAGGCCGCCGAGGCGTGCCATGCCGCCGGCGTGCCGGCGATCGCCGACGGTGGCATCAAGTACTCAGGCGATCTCGCCAAGGCGATCGCCG
This sequence comes from Vineibacter sp., assembly GCA_035279205.1. Lineage (GTDB taxonomy): Bacteria > Pseudomonadota > Alphaproteobacteria > Reyranellales > Reyranellaceae > Vineibacter. The sequence goes on along the minus strand of DATEIF010000066.1, from coordinate 2,522 downwards.
CCGGCGCCGATTGCGCCATGATCGGCTCGCTGCTGGCCGGCACCGACGAGGCGCCGGGCGAGGTGCTGCTCTACCAGGGCCGTTCGTACAAGTCCTATCGCGGCATGGGGTCGATCGGCGCCATGGCGCGCGGCTCGGCCGACCGCTATTTCCAGCAGGAAGTGGCGAGCACCCTGAAGCTGGTGCCCGAGGGCATCGAGGGCCGCGTGCCCTACAAGGGCCCGGTGGGCAACATCCTGCATCAGCTGGTGGGTGGCCTGCGCGCCGCGATGGGCTATACCGGCAACGGCACGCTGGCCGAGATGCAGAAGGGCTGTACCTTCGTGCGCATCAGCGGCGCGGGCCTGCGCGAGAGCCACGTCCACGACGTCGAGATCATGCGTGAGGCCCCGAACTACAGGCAGAACGGCTAGGATAAGGTGACAACGGCTCTACCGGACCGCGTGCCGTCAGGCGCGCTCATGCACATGCTCGTGAAACCAGACAACGGGAAAAAGACCGCGGCAGGACCGGCGGAAGCAAGCTTCCGCCGGTCCGCGCGATTCGGTCGGGTCGGCCCTGATCGGGGCCGGCCATGACGCCCGGTGCGCGACTTGCAACGGCCATCGAGATCCTGGGTGACGTGCTGGCGCATGCCAACCGGCCGGCGGATGCGGTTGTCGGCGACTATCTGCGGCAGCGCAAGTTCATCGGCGGCGGTGATCGGCGGGCCATTACCGAGCGCGTCTACGGCGTGCTGCGCCGCCGGGCCCAGATCGAATGGTGGCTCGATCATGCGCGTCACTCGGGTGACATCTCGCCGCGCATGCGGGTGTTCGCCGATGGCGTGCTGAACGATGGCCTGGTCGTTGATCGTATGGAAAAGACCATCGATGCCGGGCGCTATCGACCGGCATCGCTGACCGACATCGAACGCGCCACCCTGAAGCGCCTCGAAGGCCATACGCTGGATCATCCCGACCAGTCGCGCGCCACGCGGCTGAACATTCCGGCATGGGTCGAACCGCATCTTGATGCCGCGTTCGGTGCGACGTTCGAGCGCGAGGTGGCGGCGCTGGGCGAGCCGGCGCCGGTCGACCTGCGCGCCAATCCGCTGAAGGGCGAGCGCGAGGCGGCGCGCGTGGCGCTGGTCGAGGACGGCATCGAGACCTATGCCACGAAGCTCTCGCCGCTGGGCCTGCGGCTGAAGGCGCGGGCCTCGGTCGTGGCGACACAGGCGTTCCGTGATGGGCTGGTCGAGGTGCAGGACGAGGGCTCGCAGCTCGTCGGCCTGCTGGTTGGCGCCCAACCGGGCATGCAGGTGGTCGATTTCTGCGCCGGTGCCGGCGGCAAGACACTGGCAATCGCTGCCAGCATGCAGAACAAGGGTCGCGTCGTGGCCTGCGACGTGTCGGCGTTCCGTCTGGAACGTTCAGCCCAGCGGCTGCGCCGCGCCGGCGTGCACAATGTCGAGCGTCGGACGCTGGATGCCGAGGGCCGCAAGTGGCTGAAGCGCCATGCCGGCAAGTTCGACCGCGTGCTGGTGGATGCGCCCTGCACCGGGATCGGGACCTGGCGGCGCAACCCCGATGCGCGCTGGTCGCTGAAACCGGAGGACATCGCCGAACTGCCGCCCAAGCAGGGCGAGATCCTGGCAACGGCAGCCAAACTGGTAAAGCCGGGTGGGCGCCTGGTCTATGCGACATGCTCGCTGCTGCCGGTGGAGAACGAGGAGCGCGTGGCGACCTTCCTCGAGGGACACGCCGACTTCGCCGCCGTGCCGATCACACAGGCATGGCAGGAGACGATCGGTACGTCGTTTCCGGCCGGTGCCGCCTCGGGCACCAGCCTGAGGCTGAGCCCGGCGCGACATCACACGGACGGCTTTTTTGTCGCCGTCCTCGAGCGCAAGGCCTGATCATGCGCGTGCGCGCCGCACGGCCCGAGGATGCCGCGATCCTGGCGCGCATCTATGTCGCGGCGTGGCGGGACACCTACGCCGGCATCCTGCCGGACACCATGCTGGTCGGCATGTCCGATGTTCGCCATGCCGCGGCCTGGCAGCAGGAGCTGGCGACGCGTGATCGGCACAGCGACACGCTGGTCGCCGAGGATGAGGACGGCGTGCTGGGCTTGGTGACGGTGGGGCCGGCCCGGCGCGTCTCGCGCGCGCAGCTCGAGGGCGGCGAGATCTATCGCCTGTATGTCGCGCCCGAGCGGCAGGGCGAGGGCGCCGGTAAGGCGCTGCTGATGGCGAGCTTCGACTGGCTGATCTCGCGCGAGGTCGACGCTGTGATCGTCTGGGTGCTGGCCGAGAACCCGGCGCGCTTCTTCTACGAGGCGATGGGCGGCACGCGGCTGGGCGAGAAGACCGACACCGTCGGCGGCGCCAAGGTCCGCGAGGTCGCCTACGGCTGGACCGACCTCGTGGCCGTGCTCGACAGGCTGGCGGCGCGGTGACGATGGATTTTTCTCCTCCCCATGCAGTGGGGAGGTGCCCCGAAGGGGCGGAGGGGAGCCGTGGAGATCTTGGTAACGGAGAC
>DATEIF010000065.1:0-3952 GCA_035279205.1 Vineibacter sp. | reverse complement strand
GATCGCCTTGGCGATGGTCATGAAATCCGGCTTCGTGTTGGAGAGCCGCGAGCCCGACCAAGCGCCGGTACGGCCGAAGCCGGTCACCACCTCGTCGGCGATCAGCACCACGTCGTGACGATCGCAGATCGCGCGCAGCTTGCGCCAGTAGCCGGGCGGCGGTTCCAGTGCGCCGCCGCTGGAGCCCACCACCGGCTCGGCGATGAAGCCCGCGACGGTGTCGGGGCCCTCGCGCAGGATGATGGCCTCAACCTCGTCGGCACACGCCACATCGCATGTGGGATACGTCTTGCCGAGCGGGCAGCGCAGGCAGTAGTGCGGCGGCGCCTTGGGCGTCTCGCGCGCCATCGCCGCAACGGGCGCGCGGCGCGCGGCGTGGCCGCCGATTTCCAGCGTCGCCACGGTGGCCCCGTGGTACGACAGGTCGCGGCCGATCACCTTCCAGCGACCGACATTGCCTTTGGCGAAATGGTACTGGCGCGCCAGCTTGATCGCCGTTTCGACCGCTTCCGAACCGCCGCTCGACAGGTGCAGGCGCGTGAATCCCGGCGGCAGCCAGTCGCGCTGCAGCCGCTCGGCCAGCTGCATGCGCTGTGGCGTGACGAAGGGCGGGATCACATAGGACACCGCCGACGAGGCCTTGGCCATGGCCTCGCCCGGCTCGCGCCGCCCGTGTCCGATGTTCACCACCATGGCGCCGCCGGCGGCATCCAGGATCCTGCGTCCGTCGCGCGTGTGCAGGTGGCAGCCCTGCGCGCCGACGATGTCGATCGCCAGCGGCGAGGGTGTGAACGGCCAGTTGATGGGCGCATCGGCCATGGCAATCGCCTTGCTGTGTCAGTGCAACAAACCGGCTGAGCGCGGGACGTCAGATGTCGAAATCGTCAGGGTATTGATCGTGTGCGTCCCCCTTGGATCCCGCCATCCGGGGATAGCGCTTGCCGGCAGCCTTCTGCCCCGCGCCGGTCATCTCGACATGGAACAACCATTTGGCGTTGTAGTCGTACAGCAGGATCATGGCATGGCCCTGCTTGGCGAAGGCATCGGCGACCTTGGTGTTCTGCACGCTGCCGGCCTCGGTCTTCTCGCCGGTGTCGGCGGCCAGTTCGTACATCGGCTGCTGCTGGCGCATCTTGTCCGGCTTGTCGCTGCTGTAGAAGCCGAAGGGGTGCTCGAAATCGAAATCGAACGACGCCATGGCGGCCTCGGCAAGATCGTGAAGCGAACTTGCACTCTCGATTTCGATGATGCGGTACACCGTCGGCTTCTGGTGCAACGCGACGCGAAACGTCCGTATGCCTGTGGTCACGTTGCTGTCTCCCAACTCACATTCCAGCGATGCACAGGTACTTGGTCTCGAGGTACTCGTCGATGCCGTATTTCGAGCCCTCGCGACCCAGACCGGACTCCTTGACGCCGCCGAACGGGCCGATCTCGTTGGACAGGATGCCGGTGTTGATGCCGACCATGCCGGTCTCCATCGCCTCGGCCACGCGCCAGACGCGGCCGATGTCGCGGCTGTAGAAGTAGCCCGCCAGGCCGAACTCGGTGTTGTTGGCGAGCCGGATCGCATCGGCCTCGGTCTTGAAGCGCACCAGCGGCGCCACCGGCCCGAACGTCTCCTCGCGCATCACCGCCATCGCCTCGGTGACGCCGGTCAGGATGGTGGGCTCGTAGAACGTGCCGCCATTGGCATGGCGACGGCCGCCGATGGCGATCTTGGCACCCAGCGACACGGCGTCGGCGACATGCTGCTCGACCTTCTCCAGCGCCGCCATGTCGATCAGCGGGCCTTGCGTGACGCCGTCGTCCAGGCCGTTGCCGACCTTGAGCTTGGCGACCGCCGCCGCCAGCTTGCCGGCAAAGGCGTCGTAGACACCGTCCTGCACGAAGAGCCGGTTGGCGCAGACGCAGGTCTGTCCGGTGTTGCGATACTTCGAGGCGATGGCGCCCTCGACCGCCGCATCGAGATCGGCGTCGTCGAACACGACGAACGGTGCGTTGCCGCCCAGCTCCATCGACATCTTCTTCACCGTGCCGGCGCACGCCACCATCAGCTTCTTGCCGGTCTCGGTCGAGCCGGTGAAGGTGAGCTTGCGCACGATCGGGTTGGACGTCATCTCGCCGCCGATCTTGCCGGCGCTGCCGGTGATCACCGACAGCAGGCCCTTGGGCAGGCCGGCACGCTCGGCCAGCACCGCCATGGCCAGCGCCGTATAGGGCGTCTTGCTGGCGGGCTTCACCACGATGGCGCAGCCGGCGGCGAGCGCCGGCCCGGCCTTGCGCGTGATCATGGCGGCCGGGAAGTTCCATGGCGTGATGGCGGCGCAGACACCCACCGGCTGCTTCAGCACGACCAGCCGCCGGTCGCGCCACGGGCTTTGCAGCACGTCGCCATCAACGCGCTTGCCCTGCTCGGCGAACCATTCGATGAACGAGGCGGCATAGGCCACCTCGCCCTTGGCCTCGGCCAGCGGCTTGCCCTGCTCGCTGGTCATCAGCACGCCGATATCGTCGGCCTGCGCCACCATCATGTCGGCCCAGCGCCGCAGAATGACGGCACGCTCCTTGGCCGGCGTCGACGCCCACGCCTTCATGGCGAAGTTCGCCGCCTCGATGGCACGCCGGGTTTCGGCCGCACCCATGCGCGGCACGGTGCCGATCTTGTCGCCGGTGGCCGGGTTGGTCACGGTGTCGCTGGTGCCATCCTCGGCATCCATCCAGGTCCCGGCGACATAGGCCTGCTGGCGGAAAAGATCGCGATCTTTCAATTGCATAGGTTCCTCCACGGATGTGTGCGGCGCCGTGGGCGCCCTGCTCATGTAGGAGGCACTCTTTCACCATCTTCACCTCCCCCGCAAGCGGGAGAGGAAGCGACGTCTTCACCTCTCCCGCGAGCGGGAGAGGTCGACGCGCGCGGCAGCGCGCGGCGGGTGAGGGATTACACACGCGGCACCAAATCCTCGGGCCCTCACCTTCCCATCGCGCTCGCGCGCGATGTGCCCCTTCCTCTCCCGCACAGCGGGAGAGGATTCAAAGGCGCCAAACGGCGTCGGTCTGGCAGGCTGCAGCCGTGATGCAGGCGGTGAGCTGGGCGGCGGCACGCAGTTCGGCCTCGGCCACCTTGTCGCGCGTGTCGGCCGGCGTCAGCACAAGGCGCAGCTGCGCGGCGGGATCATCGTAGCCGGCCACCAGCCGCAGCGCGGGAATCCCGGCCAGCGCGAAGTTGCCATGGTCGGAGTTCATCATCAGCGGTCGCACGCAGCGCAGGCCATGGCCGTTGGCCTCGGCGACGCCCAGCAGGAATGGCTCGAGCGATGCGAAGCCGCTCGTCAGTGCCGTCAACCGCGGCGAGCCCGCTACGCTGTCGAGATTGACGTTCAGCGCGATCTTGCGCCGCGCACCATCATCGAGACCGGCGACATACTGCGCCGAGCCGGTCAGCGCCCACTCCTCGACGCTGAAGAAGGCAAGCCGGATGCCGCGACGCCAGGTCGCGACCTGCGGCGCCAGGGCGCGTGTCGCCGCCAGCGCCGCCGCGACGCCCGTGGCGTTGTCCATGGCGCTTTCGCTGACGTCATGGCCATCGACATGGGCGCTCAGCACGATCCACTCGTCGCTGCGGCCGGGGATGTCGAAGAGCAGCGTCTGGGTCTGCGCCGGCTCTTCGTGCGTATCGAGGAAGAGCGTCACCCGCGGCCAGCCCGACGCGGTACGCGCCAGCCGCGCTGCCGTCTCGGGCGTGATGCCGATGCCGGGAATGCCATCACCGTTTTCGTCGCGGCCCGATGATCCCGCCACCAGGCCACGCGGCAAAGGCCCCGCGATCAGGAAACCGACGGCGCCGGCCTCACGCGCCATATCGTACTTGCGGCGGCGATGGATGGTGCCAGCCACGAACATCAGCTCGTGGCGCACCAGCACGATGCGACCGGCGATCTCGCCGCGATGC
>DATEIF010000064.1:0-6946 GCA_035279205.1 Vineibacter sp. | reverse complement strand
CGGGCTGATCTCGGGACGCATCAACTGGCTGGGTGATCCCGACCTGGCGATGGCCTCGATCATGGTCGTGAACGTCTGGCGCGGCATCCCGTTCTTCGCCATCAGCCTGCTGGCGGGCCTGCAGACCATCAGCCCCGAGCTCAACGAGGCCGCCGCCATCGACGGTGCCAAGCCCTGGCAGCGCTTCTGGTACGTGACCTGGCCACTGCTGCTACCGGTGACGATGGTGGTCGTGCTGTTCTCCGTGATCCAGACCTTCGCCGACTTCCAGCTGGTCTACGTGATGACCGGCGGCGGGCCGGCCAACGCCACGCACCTGTTCGCCACCTACGCCTACCAGATCGGCATCGGCACCGGGCTCTTGTCGGAGGGCGCGGCGATCTCGCTGGCGATGTTCCCGTTCCTGCTGCTGATCGTGGTCGTGCAGCTCCTGTACATCCGCAGGGTGGAGGTCCGGTGATCCCATGATCGAAGGCCTCACATGGAGCGCGGGCGTCCCGCCCGCATCGGCGCGACAGCGCCGAACTGCTGCATCAAGTTTGGTCGGGCGGATATGCGCTCTGCGCTTCGCTTCGAGCGCATGCGGGCGGGACGCCCGCGCTCCCGGGAAGGTCCGGTGATCCCATGATCGAAGGTGCACCCTGGCGACGTTGGGTCTTCTTCTACATCCCACTGACGCTGTTCGTGTTCGTGCTGCTGTTCCCGTTCTACTGGATGCTGATCACCAGCTTCCGGCCCGACGGTGAGCTGTACCAGCCGTGGAACTCACCCCGATACCAGCCGTTCTTCACCGCCAACCCGACGCTGGAGCACATCAAGGGCCTGCTCGAGGAAACGCTGTTCTCGACCTGGCTGTGGAACACGATGATCATCGCCAGCCTGTCGACGGTCATCTCGCTGTTCTGCGGCGTGTTGGCCGGCTACGCGCTGTCGCGGCTGAACTTCCCGTTCGCCGGCAGCCTCGGCACCGGCATCTTCATCACCTATCTGGTGCCGCAGACCCTGCTGTTCATCCCGCTGGCCGACATCATCCGCAACTTCAAGCTGGGTGACACGCCGTGGTCACTGGTGCTGACGTACCCCACGTTCCTGATACCGTTCTGCACCTGGCTGATGATGGGCTACTTCAAGGCCGTCCCCAAGGAGCTGGAGGAGTGCGCCCGCATCGATGGTGCCTCGCGCCTGCAGGCGATGATCTACATCATCATCCCGGTCGCGGTGCCCGGCATCATGTCGGCCGGTATCTTCGCCTTCACCCTGTCGTGGAACGAGTTCATCTACGCCCTGGTGTTCCTGTCCTCGCCGCAGGAGAAGACCGTGCCGGTCGGCGTCACGTCGGAGCTGATCCGCGGCGATGTCTTCTTCTGGGGACAGCTGATGGCCGGCGCCCTGCTAGGCTCGATCCCGGTGGCGATCGTCTACTCGTTCTTCGTCGAACACTACGTGTCCGGCCTGACCGGCTCGGTGAAAGGATAATCGGGCCATGGCACAGGTGGTGATCAGGAACCTGAACAAGAAGTTCGACGAGGTTCACGCCGTCAAGGACGTGAACCTGCAGATCAACGACAAGGAGTTCATGGTCTTTGTCGGCCCCTCGGGCTGCGGCAAGACGACGACCTTGCGCATGGTGGCCGGCCTGGAATCCATCACCTCGGGCGAGATCCTGATCAACGACACGGTAGTCAACGAGCTGCCGCCGATGGACCGCGACATTGCCATGGTGTTCCAGAACTACGCGCTCTATCCGCACATGAGCGTCTACGACAACATGGCCTTCGGGCTGAAGATGCGGAAGTTCGAGCGCACCGAAATCGCCCAGCGCGTGCAGGAGGCCGCCGACATCCTCGATATCGGCCAGCTGCTGAAGCGCAAGCCGCGCCAGTTGTCAGGCGGCCAGCGCCAGCGCGTGGCGCTGGGTCGCGCCATCGTGCGCCATCCGCAGGTGTTCCTGTTCGACGAGCCGCTCAGCAACCTCGATGCCAAGCTGCGCGTGCAGATGCGGGTCGAGCTGAAGAAGCTGCACAACCGGCTGGGCACCACGGCGATCTACGTCACCCATGACCAGGTCGAGGCCATGACCCTGGGCGACCGCGTGGTGGTCATGAAGGACGGCGTGGTGCAACAGGTCGGCGCGCCGCTCGAACTCTACAACCAGCCCGCCAACCGCTTCGTCGCCGGCTTCATCGGCTCGCCGTCGATGAACTTTGCCAAGGTGGCGCTCGCCGAGCACGACGGCGCCGTCTGGGCCGAGGGTCCCGACTTCCGCATCAAGCCGCCGGCAGCCTGCGCCGGGCGGCTGCGCGGCCACGCCGGCCAGAACGTCGTGCTTGGCATCCGGCCCGAGGACTTGCGCGTCGCCAACGGCAGCGACCCGACCGAGCTGGGTTTCGACGCCGTGGTCGAGGTGACCGAGCAACTGGGCTCCGAGATCCTGCTCGACCTGAAAGCCGGCCCCGGCTCCATGGTGGCCTCGGTGGAGCCGACCGTGCCGGCCAAGGTGGGTGACAAGCTGCGCCTGGCGCTCAACCCCGATCGCCTGCACTTCTTCGACGCCCAGTCCGAAGCCGCGATCTAATCCCCTCCCCGCCCGCGCGTGGGCGGCTACTCGGGCAACCCCGCTTTCCGAAGGCCCTCAATCAACAGCGTCGCGTTTGAGTGCCCGCCCCGAGCGATCAACTCGGATATCGTAAAGGCGGGATCAAGCTGAAGCAGGAGCGCCGCCGCCTCACGCGCCTCGGCATCGCGTCCGAGATGAGCGAAAGCAGACGCAAGACAACGGTAAGCTGTTGAATAGGAGGCGTTCCGACGTCGGCCTTTGTTCCCGGCGACGATGGCCTCGTCAAAGCGGCGAAGCTCAATAAAGGCCGTCCCCATCGCAACAAACGTCGCCGGTAGCCGCGGGTCTACCGGGCTCAGGCGGATGGCGCGTTCAAAGCTCCGGACCGCTTCCTCCGGAAGCCCCGCAATTCTGTAGACCTGGCCCCTGCAGGTCCAGGCGCGAAATGAATTTGGGTTAAGCGCGACCGCCTGGTCAGCCATTTCGATCTCGCTTTCACTGTCGCCGACCATGTACGCCGAGATCATGGAAACCCATGCCAACGTTTCCGAATCACCATCGTCGACGCTCAGTGCCAGGCGAAGGAACCGAACCGCTTCCTTGCGGTCGAATTGAGGATCGATCGCATGCCCCCAGATGACGTTGCGCATGTGACAGTGACCTGCCAGAGCAGCGACAAGGCCGAACCGCGGGTCGAGCTCCAGAGCGCGATGCGCCAGCCTGATCGCCTCGGCCAATCCTTCGCGGGTCATCAGGTAATACTGCTGCATGGCGCGGAGATAGAAATCATACGCGGTGAGGCTCTCGGGTCGTCGCCGTGCTGACAGGCCAATTTCAGTTTGAAGCAATTTGGGTTGAATGGCCGAGACAACGGCGACTGTCACCTCGTCTTGGAGAGCAAATACGTCCGTCAGGTCACGCTCGAACCTGTCCGCCCAAATGTGCGCGCCCGTAATCGCATCAATCAATTGCCCCGTGATACGAACTTTTCCCGAGACCTTGCGCACAGAGCCCTCGAGGACATAGCGGACGCCTAGCCTGCGTCCCACCTCCTTGATATCGACCGCCCTGCCCTTGAAGGTGAAACTCGAATTCCGGGCGATCACGAACAACCATTTGAACCGCGAGAGCGCGGTGATGATCTCCTCGACCATTCCGTCCGCGAAGTATTCCTGCTCGGGATCGCCGCTCATGTTCTCGAACGGCAGCACGGCGATGGAGGGTTTATCTGGAAGCGGCGGGGCCGTAGTTGGCCTCTCGCCTAGTGGACTAGGCGCTCCCGCGCGTACAGCAAAAGCGCGGATCGGCTTGGAAATGTTCTTGAGCTGCTGCTCGCCCCGATCCTCGAAGCCGACGTCCAGCTTGCCCTCGACCTCGCCGTACACCTTTTCGGAAATCAGGATGCCCCCTGGATCGGAGACGCCCTCCAGCCGGACAGCGATGTTGATCCCGTCGCCAAACAGATCGCCATCAGCCCCGACGATGACCTCCCCGAGATTGATCCCAATGCGCAGCTCGAGAGAGCTTTGACCTGACCCGATGCTTTCCTGTATTTCCACCGCGCATCGCACCGCAGCCGACGGACTTGCGAACTCGGCCAATGCGCCGTCACCCGTGGTTTTGATCAGTCGCCCGCCGTGGCGGGAGAGGCCAGGCTCGATGACGCCGCGCTTCAGTCGCTCGAGCTCGGCGTAGGTGGCATCCTCGGCGCATTGCATCAACGCAGAGTAACCGACCACGTCGGCAGCCAGGATCGCCACCAGTCGCCTTTGAACCCGCTGCTCGGTCACAGCGCCCTCCAAACGGCCAGACCAACCACGCCGCTGGGACAAGAAGAAGCCTAGCACATTGTCAAAGGCCGTGAGCGGTAATTGCAGGAGAGCCCAAATTGTCTCTGGGCACCGCCCCAACCTCGTTGGGGAGGATCATCAGTCGTAGAGCGGGCCGCGGATGAAGACCACGCCGCCGCCGTGGCTGCTGAGCACGGGGTGATCGATGCCGGCCAGCGCCGCGTGATAGTCGCCGGCGTGGAAGGTCGTTTCCCCGATCACCATGTCGCCCGACACGACGAAGCATTCTTCCGTGGTCGGGTGAGGATGCGCCGGGACCCGGGCCCCCGGCGCCAGCCGCAGCAGGAACGAGCGCGTGCGGGCCGCTTGGTCGATCCACAGCAGCTTGATGTCGGCGCCGGGCGCCAGCGGCTGCCAGGTACCCTCGCCGCGGCGCACCGTGACGCCGCCGAAATTCTCGGCCTGGCGCGCCGACAGCACGGCGTCCAGCCGCTGCCAGATAGTGTCATCGGGAACCTGGTCGACTGTCGCCGCCGTGACACCCGGCCCCAGGCGCCGCTCCCAGGCCTCGACGCTGGCGCGCGCGGCCGGATCCGCCGCCAGCCGTGCCTCGAACGCGGCCCGCTCGGCACCCTCCAGCGTCCCCAGCACATATTCGCCCGCCTGGGCATCGAGGTCATGGTCGCTCATCGGTCCAGGCATTCCTTCAGGTCCAGCAGGCCGCGCCGGATCCAGCTCTTCACGGTTCCCAGCGGCCGGTCCATGCGCGCCGCCACCTCCTCGTGCGTAAACCCATGCCGCAGGGCCAGCCAGATCGCCTGGCGTGGCTCCGGCGACAACCGGGCGAGACAGGCCAGCACGTCGCGGGTTGCGCCGTCCGCGGTCCCTGTCATCGAGGGTACGTCGCCAGCCTCGTCCGGGGATGCAAAAACATCCTCGCCCCGTCGCCGCTCCCGGCGCACCCGGTCGATGGCACGATGTCGCACCACCATGGCCATCCAGGCCAGCGGCGCGCCACGGTCGGTCCGGTACTGGCTGGCCTTGTCCCAGATCGCCAGGAACGCTTCCTGCAGGACGTCCTCGGCGGCGTCGCGGCGCGCCAGCACCCGCATGGCCACGGCCATGAGTGTGGGCGACGCCAGCCGATAGAGGTCGGCAAAGGCTTTGCGGTCGCCGCCCGCCGTCGCCGTCAAGGCCGCCCGCAGCTGCTCGTCGTTGCCCCCGTCCATCGCGGCGGCTTGTAGCACGTTGGGCGTGCGACCTCATCCGCCGACTGGGACATTATGCCGGCCGGCCCAGGCTTGACGCCCGTCCCCGCCCGCCCGCATGGTGCGACGGAATTTGGCTGGCAAAACAGTGTTGTAGACGGTAGAGACCGGGCGCCATGGAAAGCGCGGACGGCCGGGAGATCACCATGGGGTTCGACTACGAGCGGTTCTTCGGCGAAGCGCTGGGTGGGCTGCGCCGCGAAGGCCGCTACCGCGTCTTTGCCGATCTGGAGCGGCTGGCCGGCCGATATCCGCGGGCCGTGTACCGGCCACCGGTGGGTGCGCCACGCGAAGTCGTGGTCTGGTGCAGCAACGATTATCTCGGCATGGGCAGCCACCCGGTGGTGCTCGAGGCGATGCGCGATGCGGTGGCGGCGCAAGGCGCCGGCGCCGGCGGTACCCGCAATATCTCCGGCACCAACCACCTGCATGTCGAGCTCGAGCGCGAGCTGGCGATGCTGCACGGCAAGGACGCCGCACTCGTCTTCACCTCGGGCTATGTCGCCAACGAGGCGACGCTCGCGACGCTGGCCGCCCGGCTGCCGGGCTGCACGGTGTTCTCCGACGCGCTGAACCATGCCTCGATGATCGCCGGCATCCGCAACAGCCGTGCCGTCTGCCGCGTCTTCCAGCACAACGACATCGCGCACCTGCGCGCGCTGCTGGCCGACGCCGACCCGGCGACACCCAAGATCATCGCCTTCGAGTCGGTGTACTCGATGGACGGCGACATCGGCCCGATTGCCGACATCTGCGATATCGCGGCCGAGTTCGGCGCCCTCACCTATCTCGACGAAGTTCACGCGGTGGGCCTCTACGGCGCCAACGGTGCCGGCGTGGCCGAGCGCGACGGCGTCATGCACCGGCTCGACGTCATCCAGGGAACCCTGGCCAAGGGGTTCGGCGTCGTCGGCGGCTATATCGCCGCCTCGACGGCCCTGGTCGATTTCGTACGCAGCCACGCCTCGGGCTTCATCTTCAGCACGTCGATGCCGCCCGCCATCGCCGCCGGCGCGTTGGCCAGCGTGCGCCATGTGCGCAGCCATCCGGAGCTGCGCACCCGGCACCAGGAACGCGCGACGTCGCTGAAGCGCCGCCTGCTGGCCGCCGGCCTGCCGGTGATGCCGTCGCAGACCCACATCGTGCCGCTCTTCATCGGCGATGCGGCCCTGTGCAAGCGGGCCAGCGACCTGCTGCTGGAGCGGCACGGCATCTACATCCAGCCGATCAACTACCCGACCGTGCCGAAGGGCACCGAGCGGCTGCGCATCGCGCCATCGCCCTATCACGACGATGTGCTGATCGACGCACTCGCCGAAGCGCTGGTCGAT
>DATEIF010000063.1:0-2282 GCA_035279205.1 Vineibacter sp. | reverse complement strand
GCCAGCGAGATCATCGTCTGCAACCTCAACGTCGGCTCGATCTTCCCGCTGTTGCGCACCGCGACGGGGCGCCTCTTCCTGGCGTTCCTGCCGCGGCGGACGACGGACGCCATGGTACGTCACGAACTGCGTGGCGTCGTTTCCCTGCTCGACCCTCACCTGAGGACCATGAAGGACGTCGATAAGCTGGTGACGGACGTTCGGCGCACCCGGCTCGGCTTCACCCGCGAGGATCTCGTCCCCGGGCTGAGCGCGGTGGCCGCGCCCGTGTTCGATCACCAGGGCTGCATTGCCGCCGCGATTGCCGTTCTGGGCGTGCGCGGCACGGTCGAAGAGATCACGCCCGGATCCTACGGCGAAGCCTTGCGCGACGCGGCCGATGCCCTGTCGCGCAAGCTGGGCTTCATCGATCGTGGCCCCGGCAGCTCATTCGTCGAGCGGCTGGAGCGCGGCTGACAGGGTCACGGCGTGGCGGTCTGGCGATCGATGTCGTAGATCACCGATTGCTCGTGCAGGCGATGGACCTGCTGGCGTGGCAGTCGCACGACCTCCGAGCTGAAGTACTGGGCATTGCGATAGGCCCGGTTGGAAACGTCCTTACCCACGCCTTTGCGCCCGGTATAGGCCTTGTCGGCGATGCGGAACACGAGCTGCTCGCCCTCGATGGCCTCGAGCCGCATCAGTCCGTAGGCCGGCGACTGCGTGAAGCCCTTGGAGATCTTCGACAGGTCGGCGCGATAGAGATCACCGACCCGTGGCGTGTCGACGTACTGCGCCACATCCTGGTTGTGCTGCTGCGCGAAGACGGCGATCGAGCCGCCCAGGGCGACGACCAGAGCGAGGCCGACCAGCCAGCCGCGGCGGCGCATGAAGGGGATAGGATCGGTCTTGCCGAGCTTGTCGGCGATGGCGCGCGGTTCCACGGCGTAGCCGTTGTTGCAGCGCGTGCACTGGCAGACGTATTGCCGCGATGTGATCCAGCTGAACAAATACCAGAGATGCGCGTAGCGGTAGTTCAACAGGATGCGGAAGGGTTGATTACCCTGGCAGACGGGGCAGGGCCCGACACCGCCATCCCGAACGGCTTCGACGGAATTGCCACCTGAGCCCCAGACCAACATTGCTCGCCTCGTTCGCTCGGTTGTCATCGGATGTCTGCCAACCGTGGCGCCATCCTTCAGACTGAGGCCCATATAGTGAGTTCCTTTAAAGTGAGCAATCACTTAATTTTTCAGTAAAGTGAGAGGTTTTTGCGATGGGCGCGCGTCGAATCCGCGCCGTGGCGATGTCTGTATGGCCGTGTGCCGCGCTGGCCGGGTTCCGCCCGCCCGGTCTAAAGTGCTGGAAAGGAATTTCACCCGGAGGGTCCGATCATGACCGCCCCGCTCGCTATCCGTTTGCATCCCGCCGACAACGTCGTCGTGGCCCGCATGGACATCCTGCCCGGCACCGATGTCGAGCCAGGCGTCGCGGCGATCCAGCGCGTGCCGCCCGGACACAAGGTCCTGACCGCGGCGGTGAAAAAAGGCGCCGCGATCCGCAAGTACAATCAGATCATCGGCTTCGCCACCGAGGACCTGCCGCCCGGCACGCACATCCACACCCACAACTGCGTCATGGGCGATTTCGAGCGCGACTATGCCTTCTGCGCCGATGCCCGGCCCACCGACTACGTGTCCGAGGCCGAACGCGCGACGTTCCAGGGCATCGTGCGCGACGATGGCCGGGTTGCCACCCGCAACTACATCGGCATCGTCACCACGGTGAACTGCTCGGCCGCCACCAGCCGCATGATCGCCAACAAGGTGGCGCCGCTGCTGGAGCAGTTCCCCAACATCGACGGTGTCGTGCCGCTGACGCACGGCACCGGCTGCGGCATGGCCTCGGCCGGACTGGAGATGGACGTGCTGCGCCGCACGCTTGCCGGCTACGCGCGCCATCCCAACATGGCGGCCGTCGTGGTGCTGGGCCTGGGCTGCGAGGCCAACCAGGTGGCCGGCCTGATGAATGCCGAGAAGCTGAATACCGGCCCGAAGATGATCCCGATGACCATCCAGGACGAGGGTGGTGTCGCCAGGACGGTGATGCGCGCGACGGGCTTCATCAAGGAACTGCTGCCCGAGGCCAACACCGTCACGCGTCAGACCGTGCCGGCCAGCCACCTGACCCTGGCGCTGCAGTGTGGCGGGTCGGACGGCTACTCCGGCATCTCGGCCAACCCGGCGCTGGGCGCGGCGGTCGACCTGCTGGTGCGCCATGGCGGCGCCGCGGTGCTCAGCGAG
>DATEIF010000062.1:0-5896 GCA_035279205.1 Vineibacter sp. | reverse complement strand
TCGCCCAGCGAATCGGCGTCAACGACGATCAGGTCGGCGCCATCGCCGACCGCGACGCCACGCGGCGGCAACCCCATGGCCTTCGCCGCACGGCCGGAACACAGGTCATAGGCCAGCGCCAGGTCGGCATCGCGGCGAAAGCCCTGGCGCCAGGCGACCAGCATGGCCCGGTCCAGCATGTCGCCGCTGCCCAGCGGCGACCACGTATCGCGGATGTTGTCCGATCCGGCGAAGACGCTGACGCCGGCATCCAGCAGCGCCTTGACCGGCGGCATGGGTGCAGCCCCCGGCGCGCTGGTGAGGATACTGACGCCGGCCCGCGCCAGCGCCGCGGCGGTGCGCTCGAAGTCCTGGCGGTCCGGCGTGCCGAGGCTGAAGGCGTGGCTGACGGTCACCTTGCCGCCCAGGCCTGCCGCCTGCGTGCGCGCCGCGATATCGCGCAGCTGCTCGTTGCCGCCCGGATCGGCGTCGTGCAGGTGGATGTCGATGCCCACCGCGCGGCGCTGGGCGATCGCGAAGATGGCATCGAGTTGGCCCGCGGCATCGCCATCGATGGATTTCGGATCGAGGCCACCCACCAGGTCGGCGCCGGCCGCGACAGCCGCATCCAGCAGCGCCGCCACGCCCGGCCGGCTCACCACGCCGCTTTGCGGAAACGCCACGATCTGCAGGGTGACATCGGCAGCGAACCGCTCGCGCAAGCCCAGCAGCATCTCGACATGGGCCAGGCCGATCGCGTCGTCGACGTCGGCATGCGTGCGCAGCGCCGTCGTGCCGGCCGCCATCAGGCGGCGCAGCAGGATCTCCGCCCGCTCCGCCACCGGCGGCCGCACCTCTGCCCGCATGCGCCGCTCGCATTCGATGCGATCGCGCACCGAGGCCCCGGCCTCATGCGCCAGCCACGGCCCGCCCCACAGCGTCTTGTCGAGATGGACGTGGCCATCCACGGGCGCGGCCAGCACCAGCGCGCCGGCGAGGTCGAGGCCCGGGCCGTCGACGGCCGTTGTGTCGGCCGCCGGTGTACGCGCGGCAATCACGCCATCGCGCAGGCTGAGGGTCCAGAGTCCGCCGTCGGGCAGGCGTGCGTTCAGGAGGTGCAGTGTGTTCGTCCGTGCGCTCATGCGAAATTCTACCCGCCCCCGCCCGCCGACGTCATCCCGAGCGTAGCGAGGGATCTCCCGCGAATGAGCATACGGTGCGTCTGACGCGGGAGATCCCTCGCTGCGCTCGGGATGACGGGAAAGTCTACCGGTCCTTCTCGGACCAGAAGTAGCCGTCGGGGGTCGGGCGTTTGCCGAAGACGGCGGTGCCGACGCGCACCAGCGTCGAGCCTTCCTCGATGGCCTGCTCATAGTCGAGGCTCATGCCCATCGACAGCACGTCCATCGAAACGCGGTCGATCGCCTCGCTCCTGAGGCGATCGAAAAGGTCGCGCAGCAGGCGCAGGCAGGCGCGGGCCCGCTCCCCCTCCGTGAACAGCAGCCCGATGGTCATCAGGCCGCACACGTTCAGGCTGTCGAACCGCGCCAAGTCGCGGACAAACCCAATGACCGCCTCGGGCGCCAGGCCGAACTTGCTGGTTTCAGCCGACGTGTTGACCTGCACCAGGACATCCAGCCGGCGGCCTTCGCGCTGGAGGCGTGCGTTCAGCTTCTCGGCGTGATCCAGCCGGTCCAGCGACTGGATGCAGCTCACGTACTTCAGGACATCGTTGATCTTGTTGCTCTGCAGATGCCCGATGAAATGCCGTTCGACCGCCAGGTCCGCCAGCGCCGCATGTTTCTGCTGGAACTCTTGGACCTTGTTCTCGCCGATCAAGGTGCAGCCCGCCTCGATGGCCATGCGGATCCGCGCCGGCGGCACCGTCTTGGTCGCCAGCAGCAGCCGCACGTCCTCTCGCGGCCGTCCGCTGCGGCCGCACGCGGCCTCGATCCGCGCATTCACCGCTTGCAGATTGCGCCGGATGCCCTCGGCATCGGCACGCTGTTCAACGTCACGCTCCACCACACCCTCGCAGGCTCTTCATCGTGCGATGGACCTGATTGTTCGGCGATCGTGACGGAAATGACAGGTCCATTCCGGCGCAGCCGCGGAACCAATTCGGTGATCCTGGGGAGCGCGGGCCTCCGGCCCGCATCGAGGCGAAAGCTTCGCTTTCGCCTGACATCAGCGGGCGGGACCCTTCGGCAAGCTCGGGGCAGGCTGCCCGCGCTCCCAGGAGCGGCTGGAGGAGCCGCCCGGCGGGGGTGTCGCCAGGCCGGCCAGCGCGCCCAGGACGAGACGCACGAGCTGTAGCTGGGAGTTGGTCTCGGTCCGGGTCATCGCGCGGGCCAGCAGCGTGCGGACGGTGTTGTACGACAGGCCCGTCTGCCGGGTGAACGCCGGCAGCGCCACGCCGGATACCAGCGCCAGCACCAGCCGCGCCTCGGCCGGCGTAAAATCGAACAGCTGCTCCAGGGCCGCGGGGTCGATCGCCGGCGCGGCATCCGGATCGGCGATGAACACCAGCACCGCCGGCGGGTTCGGCCCAACGCCCGCCGCACGTCCCATCGGCGCCACCGTGACCGCGTAGGCGCGCTTGCCCGATGGCCGGCTGACCGACATGTGACCACCGGCGCCATGAACGCCGTCGCGGCTCAGCGTGGTTCGCCGCGCGCCCGCCAGCAGTGCCTGCAGGCGCCGGTCGTCGTCGCTGCGCGCCGCCCGCAGACCGCCGGCGGTGCGCATCAAGCCGTCGCCGTCGCTCAGGATGGCGTTGCCGCGGGCGTTGACATGGATCAGCGCGCCGTTCGCCCCCAGCAGCACCACGCCCAGGCTGAGCCAGTCGAATGTGGCCAGCAGGGACTGATCCGGCGCCGCCGTCCGCTTGAGCTTCTGCCGCACCTCCAGCGCGCGTTGCAAATGCGGCAGCACGCGGCCCAGCGACTGCACCTCGCCAGGGCCGAACGCCGTGCCGTCGCGCGAGCGGTGGATGCCCAGCACACTGAAATCGCCACCGTCGAGCGCCATCAACGAGCCCGCCACATGCTCGATGTTGACCTTGGGCCGCAGGAATTCGTTGTAGAACAGGCTGCGCTCGAATGTGCGCTGGTCGACCAGCTCCTCGCCGATCAGCGGCTGGCCCAACAGCCCCCGCTCCAGCGCCGCCTGGGCCCAGATATCGTGCTGGGCGTAATAGTCGGCGTACTGCTGCAGATCGTCGGCCGCCATGCCCAGTGTGGTCACCAGGTCGACCGCCTCGCCCAGCGGATGATGCACCGACAGCAACAGCGTGCGCCCGCCCACCAGCTTGACCAGCTCGGACCCGACCTCGTTCCAGGGTCGATGGCCCAGAGCGGCATCATAGAGATCGCCGATCAGCAATCCTTCGGCGCGCGGATCCATTGTCGCCTCCCCTTGCAGATGCGACCGAACTTCAATGCAGGCACCCCCATGCCTGCGTGATCCGCGCCGGAGCTATATCGCAATTCGTGCGTTTTTGTCACCCAAATGGGTGACGACGCGGCGGTGCTTTGGCCCCAAAATGGTGACCGGCTTGGGGGAAGAAAATTAACAGCAAATCATAGTGCCGCGCCTTCCATACAAGGCGCGGCATCACTTCCGGGCTCCCGCCCATCCGCAATACAAAGCGGTCATCCCCGGTATCCTGACAGCACTGGATCGCCCGGGCCGGCTGCCGCATACTTGGCGCTTCTCATCCCTTCATTCACGGCACGATACCCGCATGACCTGGCCCCAGGAGACCGGACGCTTCGACCTTGGCGACGTCACGTTGCTGTCCGGCGCGACGCTGCCCGGCGCATTCCTCAGCTTCAAGACGCATGGCACGCTCTCGCCGGCACGCGACAACGTGGTACTGTATCCGACCAGCTATGGCGGCCAGCATCCCGACCTGGAGTGGCTGATCGGGCCCGACGGCATTCTCGACCCGACGCGCTGGTTCATCGTCCAACCCGACATGTTCGCCAACGGCCTGTCATCCAGCCCGTCGAACACCCCTGGTTATCCCGACCTGGTCACCGCCTGGGACAACGTGCAGGCGCAACGGCGGCTGTTGCGCGAGCGCTTCGGCGTCGAGTGCCTGGCCTGCGTCTATGGCTGGTCGATGGGCGCGCAGCAGGCCTATCACTGGGCCGCGATCTTTCCCGATGCGGTCGAGCGCATCGTGGTGAATTGCGGCTCGGCCCGCACCGCCGTGCACAACCAGGTGTTCCTCACCAGCCTGATGGCGACGCTGGAAGGGGCACCGGAGCATCTGGGCGGCGGCCGCTTCTCGGCCCAGCCCAAGGCGGCGCTGCGCGCCTTCGGCCGCATCTATGCCGGCTGGGCGCTGAGCCAGGATTTCTACCGCCAGGGCCTGCACCTGTCGGCGCTGGGAGCGCCCGATCTCGAGACCTTCCTGCGCACCGACTGGGAGGAGCGCTTCGCGCGCCGGCCCGCCGCCGACCACTACGCCCAGCTGCGCTGCTGGTTCGCCGGCGACATCAGCGCCAATCCGCTCTACCGCGGCGACCTCGAGGCGGCGCTCAAGGCGATCCGCGCCCGGGTGCTGCTGATGCCCGGCTCCACCGACCTCTACTTCCGCGTCGCCGACAACGAGGCCGAGGTGCCGCATCTGGCGCATGCCGATCTCTGCCCGATCCCCAGCATCTGGGGCCACCGCGCCGGCAATCCGATGGTGAACCCGCAGGACGCTGATTTCATCAAGGCGCAGGTCCACCGCTGGCTGGAGTAGGTTTTTCGGACCGCGGGCGTCCTCGCTCGCAGCGAAGCGAAGAGCGAAAGACGTCGGCGCCAACGCGCGACAGGCGAAAGCAAAGCTTTCGCCGGGGATGCGCGCGTGGAGGCGCGCGGTCCAAAAACTACTGGCCGAGGTTCTTTTTCGCGGTGCTCCACGCCGTCTCGCGCCATTTCATGATTTCCGTCGTGTCCAGGCCCATGTTGATGAGCTTGGCGGCCTCGGAGGCGAATTTCGGATCGACGGACTTGCCGAACATGGCCATGCCGGTGCCGCGATTGACCAGCTCGTTGACAAGGCTCAGGCGCGCCTTCTCGAACACCGGCTTGTTCGATTCGAAGAAGTCCTTCTTGAACGTATCGAACGGCGGAACGCCGGTGTACTTGGTGCTGTAGCTGCGATAGGCCTTCTCCAGCGATGGCGCCATGTCGCCTTGGATGTGCGCCGTGACGGCCAGCGTGAGGCTCTTGTTCACGGCCATCATCCAGACCATGACATCCTTGGCCGGATCGATGCCGATGAGCCCGGTCGCGTGCGTGAAATGCGCCGACCACAGATCGGGCAGCTTGCCCTTGCCTTTGAAGGCGTTCACCACATCGGCGTAGGTGTCATAGAAGATCGGGATGAAGTGGAGCAGGAAGCACGGATGCTCGAGCTTGTCGCGCTCGTTGATCTCGTGAAGGGTGATGTACTGGTAGAGCCGGGCGAACCAGTACGGCAGGTCGTTCACGGCGTCCCTGCCCAGAATGGACGACGCGACCTGCTGGCTCTTGGTCAGCGTCGCCTGCGCCGCAGCCAGCTCGTCCGTGCACGGGCTCGTCGGCGCCGGCTTCTTGATCACGGCCGGCTTCACCGGCGGTGGGAAAAAGATGAAGCCCGGGCTCGCCTCGGCGGAGAACATCCAGTTCTTGCCGTCATTGGTCGCCTTGCGACAGCCGACGTTGCGCCGCAGGTACCAGTTCACCTCGTCAGGGTCACGCGTCTTGAAGTTGAACTCGATCAGGTCCCCGGCGGCGATCCCCTTCGCCTTGGCCAGCGACTCCCAGCTGTCACCGTTGCGCACCTTGTAGCGCTCAGCGCCCGGTGGCGCGTAATTGGCCGCCAGTGGGACCTTCGGCATCTTCTCGATGGGCATCGCGTTCTCCCCTCGCAGATCAG
>DATEIF010000061.1:0-10034 GCA_035279205.1 Vineibacter sp. | reverse complement strand
AGAAGCCGAGGTCCGCCGTGACCGGGCGCAGGAACAGCCCGGAAACCTGGCGTATGCCCAGAGCGATCGTCATGACCAGCGAGCCGCAGATCAGGGCGACCATCCAGGACGGCAACGAAGAGGAGCGTGTGCGCATGCCGCATGCTCATCGGCGCAGCGACTTCACACAAACGAATAGATTTGAACATATACTTCAATTTGGCTTATGCTTTGGAGATGACCGAGCATCTCAGCCTGGACCTGCTGCGCCTGCTGGTCGCCGTCGCCGACGCCGGCACCTTCAGCCGCGCCGCCACGGCCCTGGGGCGCACCCAGTCGGCGGTCAGCATGCAGGTGCGCCGCCTGGAGGACATTGCCGGCCGGCCGCTCTTCACCCGCGAACCCCGACGTGTGCGTCTCACGCCCACCGGCGAGAGCCTTGCGGGCTACGCACGCCGCATCCTGGCATTGGAGCGCGAAGCCCGCGCCGACCTGGTCGAGGATCAGCTCGCGGCCGTCGTGCGCCTGGGCGTGCCGGACGACTACGCCCATCTCCTGCCCGACCTGCTGCAGCGTTTCGCCGAGCGCCATCCGAAGATCATGGTCGATCTGACGTGCGGTGAGAGCGCGCGATTGTTTCCGGCCATCGAAGAGGGCGACATCGATCTTGCCATCGTGACCCGCGGCGCCGGCCAGGACGCGGATGTGCTGCGCCGCGAGCCCCTGGTCTGGATCGGCTCACGGGCCGCCTATCCCGAGCGCCGCACGCCGCTGCCGCTGGCTCTCTATCAACCCGGCTGTGTCGCGCGCGATCATGTGCTGCGAGCGCTGGCGAAGGGCGATCGCACGCACCGCCTCGCCTATGAAAGCCCGAGCATGACCGGCCTGCTGGCTGTCGTGCGTGCCGGTCTCGCCGTGGCGATCCTGGCCCGAACGAGCGTGCCGACCGATCTGCGGATCATCGCCGCCGACGCCGGCTTGCCGGCTCTGCCGACCGTGGAAATCGGCCTGGCGCGCAATCCCGCGGCAACATCACCGGCCATCGAAGCGCTCGCGAGCCTGATCGTCGATACGATCGGTGCGCCTACGCTGCAGGCGGCGGCTGACTAGCGCGCACGCGCTGCGACCAGATCAGCAGGACGGCGGTCGCCACGATAGTGACGCCCAGCACCGCGAGCGCCGCGCACGCACCGTCACGCTCGGTCCCGACGCTGCGGCCCGCGAAGTAGATGGCGCCCGCCAGGGAGATGCCGGCGGCACCGGCCGCCTGAGTCGCGGTGCTCAGCAAACCCGCGCCGGCGCCGGCATGGATCCGCGGCACGCTCGACAGCACGACGCCGGCCAGCGGCGCCATCACCAACCCCTGCCTGACACCGAACACCGTCAAGGCCGCCATCAGTGTCGCGAGGCCGGGCCGTTCGACGATCGCCACCAGCAACAGGATCAACAGCAGGCCGGCGAACTGCACGGCCGTGCCTTCGAGCAGGACCCGGTTGCCGACCTGCGCCTGGCGCCGCGTCGCGATGTGCGATGCCAGCGTGAAGGCCAACGCCAGCGGCATCACCGCCAGGCCGCCCTCGAGCGGCGAGAAGCGCAGACCGTTCTGCATGAAGAGCGTCATCACCAGGTAGAAGGACGTGTTGCCCAGGTGAAAACAGAACGCCGCGCACAGGCCACTCACGAAGGCGCGGTCGGTGAACTGTGACGGATCGATCAGAGGCTGCCCGCCCTGATGCTTGATCGCACGCTGCAGGCGCAGGAAGAGCATCAGCGTCGTCCCGCCGGCGGCCATCAGCAGCCACAGCCACCACGTCCAGCCGAGGTCGTGGCCCGCCATCACCGGGCCGATGACGCCGATCAACCCGAGGAACAGAACAACGGCGCCGGCGACATCCAGCTGGGTACCGGCTTGCGGCTGTGTCGCCGGCATCAAGCGCCACGCCGCCAGCGCGATCGCCACGCCGATCGGGATGTTGACGAGAAACACCGAACGCCACCCCAGCCCCGCCACGTCGAGCGTCACCAGCCATCCGCCGAGAACGAAGCCGGCGGCGGCGCCCAGGCCGAGCGCGGTGCCGTAGACGGCGAATGCTCGCCCCCGCGCCGCATCGGGAAACAGCGTGTGGATGGTCGCCAGCACCTGCGGCACCATCAGCGCCGCCGCGGCGCCCTGCGCCAACCGCCCCAGGATCAGCTCGACACCCGAGCCGGCGAGGCCGCACCACAGCGATGCCGTCGAGAAGGCCAGCACGCCGACCATGAACATGCGCTTGCGGCCGCCGATGTCGCCCAGCCGCCCGCCGGTGATCACCAGCGTCGCAAAGGCGATCTGGTAGACGGCCAGGATCGCCTCGATCTCGGCAGCACCGGCCCGCAGGTCGGCCTGGATCGACGGAATGGCGACGTTGACGATGAACGCATCGACCACGAACATGAACTGTGCCGCAACGACGACGATCAACGCCCACCAGCGACGCCGGCTTGTGGACAAGTCGATGGAGTCAAGGCGTCCGGCACTGGTGGTAAGACTCACGATCCTGCTCCCATCGCGCATCGCATCGGCGCGTCTTGTTACAGAGTGACGCACACGCCGATGGACGTCGATTTACTGGCAGGTAATTGCGGTATAGGACGCACTGGCTTGTGTGAGCGCGGTTGTCTTATCGACGATACACACAGTTCCCACAGGCCAAGGCTGCGTGCGCCCCTCTTACGAACGGAATAGCGTCTGTTGATGGACCCAGCCCCCAAGGACAGCAACGTCACCCGCCTGCCTCATGCCGGCGACGACGTGCACCTGCGCGAACCGCCGCACAATTTCCAGGTCGAGCAGGCATTGCTCGGCGCGATCCTGGTCAACAACCTTGCCTACAACCGCGTCTCGGACTTCCTGAGGGCGGAGCATTTCGCCGATCCGCTGCACGGGCGCATTTTCGATACGGCCGCGCGCATGATCGAGCGCAGCCAGGTCGTCGACTACAAGACACTGCGCACCTTCTTCGAGAACGACGAGACCCTGGTCGCCGCCGGCCGCCAGAACTACCTCGCCGAGCTTGCCGCCGCCGCCATCAGCATCATCGACGCCGGCGACTATGGCCGGCAGATCCATGACCTCTTCCTGCGCCGCCAGCTGATCGATGTCGGCGAGACGATGGTGAACGACGCTTTCGTGCGCGACATCGAAGCGCCGGCCCTGATGCAGATCGAGGTCGCCGAGAAGAAGCTGTATGAGCTGGCGTCCGTGGGCCAGACCGAAGGCGGCTTCCGCCCCTTCAAGATGGCGATCACGGAAGCGGTGGAACAGGCCGAGAGCGCATACAAGCGCGTCAGCGGCCTCACCGGCGTCGCCACCGGCCTGCATGCGCTGGACCACCTGCTGGGCGGCCTGCACCACAGCGACCTCATCATCCTCGCCGGCCGCCCCAGCATGGGCAAGACGGCGCTGGCCACCAACATGGCGTTCCACGCCGCGCGCAACTATCGCGAGGAGTTCGACGAGAACAACCAGCCCAAGGTGGCCGAAGGCGCTGTGGTCGGCTTCTTCTCGCTGGAAATGTCGGCCGAGCAGCTCGCCACCCGTATCCTGGCCGAGCGCGCCGAGGTGTCGTCGGAGAAAATCCGCCGCGGCGAGATGAACGCGCGCGACTTCGACCAGGTGCTGGCGTGCAGCCGCGAGCTGGAGATGATGCCGCTGTTCATCGACGACACGCCGGGCCTCACGGTGCAGGCGCTGCGCACGCGGGCGCGGCGCCTGAAGCGCCAGCACGGGCTGGGGCTGCTGGTGATCGACTATCTTCAGCTGCTGCAGGGCGCCTCGCGCGGCCGCGACGCCAACCGGGTGCAGGAGATCTCCGAGATCACGCGCGGCCTGAAGATGCTGGCCAAGGAACTGGACGTGCCGGTGATCGCCCTGTCGCAGCTCAGCCGTGCCGTCGAGCAGCGCGAGGACAAGCGTCCTCAGCTGGCCGACCTGCGCGAGTCGGGCTCGATCGAGCAGGACGCCGACGTGGTGATGTTCGTCTATCGTGAGGAGTACTATCTCACGCGGGCCGAGCCCGCGCGTCGGCCTGAGGAAAGCGACGAGCGCTTCAACGAGCGCCACGACCAGTGGAAGCAGCGCTGCGAGCAGGCCTACGGCAAGGCCGAGGCCATCGTCGCCAAGCAGCGCCACGGTCCCACCGGCATCGTGCGCCTGCGCTTCGAGGGCGCCATCACCAAGTTCGACAACCTGCCCGCCGACGACAGCCACGTCCCGGATCAGTATTGATTTTCCTTCTCCCGCGAGCGGGAGAAGGTGGACGCCGCGCAGCGGCGGCCGGATGAGGGCTTTAGGACACGATGCCGAGTCCGTAGCCCCTCACCCTCCCACGCTTCGCGTGGGCCCCTCCCTCTCCCGTAAACGGGAGAGGGATTATCGAGTCCGATGTTTTTCCAGCCAGCCCATGGTCGCTTCCGGCACGCAGTCGGTGCTGGGCAGGTAGGGCTTGATGTCCAGCAGCGGCGTGCCGTCGAGGCAGTCGAGGTAGCGCACCTTCAGCGTATCCGGCGCCGCAAAGCCGTCGAACGCCACCACCGACATGCCGAGCTTGTTCGGCCGCCGCGGTGCGCGCGTGGCGAACACGCCCCGTGGGGTGCCGTCGAAGGGCGGCGTGAACGTGAGCTCGGTGGCGCGCATCTCGTGCAGGGCGTAGATCAGGATCAGGTGCGAGAAGCCTTCCAGGCTCAGCAGGCCCGGCTGGAATGCCTCGAACAGCCGGACGAGACAGACCGGTGCGGGATCAAGCTGCCTGCCGTTGCGTGGGCAGTCGGCCAGCGTCCTGAACGGCGTCTCGATGCGGCCGATGGGCTGCAAGGCCGGGAGCGGATCGGTCGTGGGCTGTTGGGTCATGCTTGCCGTGCCAACGTGAAAAAATTTCTCTGAAACCTATTCTAAGGCACATCTTGCCGGTGCCGTGAATCACCCCCATGTCCAGAGGGTCAGGCACACGAACGGCCCCTTGCGTGGTTCGTGCCGGACTTCGCATCGAGCCTGGGTATGCCTTGGCATTTGTCCAAGGAGGGGTCCATGGACACCATGCGGATGTTGAGCACCCATCGGTCCTGGGAGGACTGGACCATGATGGGCTTCGGCGCGTTGATCGTCATTTCGCCCTGGCTGACGCCGGACGATGCCCCCACCTTCACGCAGGTCATCGTCCTGAACGCAGTTGTCGTCGGCCTGGTCGTGTGTGCTCTGGCGGCCCTGGAAATGCTGGCGCTCGAGCAATGGGAAGAGGCGATCGGCTTCATCTGCGGCGCCTGGCTGATCGCCGCACCGTTCTTCCTGGGCTACGCCGGCAGTGGCACACTGCGCTTCTGGCACTTCGGGCTTGGCGCCCTGGTGGCGATCTTCGCCGCCATGGAGTACTGGCAGGACACGGGCAGCACCGAAGAGACCACGAAGTCCTAGGTCGCCATGATCCCCTCCTCACGCGATGGCGTGAGGAGGGTGTGCGCGGGAACCTGCGTCAGCCGACAGCGGCAGCGGCGCGGTAGCGATTGACCTCGCGCACCAGGGATGCCCCGAGATCCTTGATCAGCTTGACGGCCGTCTCGTCGTTCAACGTTCCGTCGGCGCCAAACTTCGTGTGCGCGGCGCCGATCATCACCTCGGGCTTGTTGATGGGACGGCCGTCGAGAAACACCATGATCTGGCGCAGGTGGTACTGCGCACGGGCCGTGCCGAGCACCCCCATGGAGGCGCCCAGCAGAGCGATCGGCTTGACGGCAAAGGGCTGCGGCGTGGTGCGCGACAGCCAGTCGATGGCGTTTTTCAGCACGCCCGAGGTCGAATAGTTGTACTCCGGCGTCGCGATCACGACGGCGTCGGCGCCATGGATCGTATCGCGCGCCTTGGCCACGGCCGCCGGCACACCCGCCTCCAGGATTTCCTGGTTGTAGAGCGGAAAGTCGCCGATCTCGACCGGCACGACGGTCGCCCCTTCCGGCAGACTCTGCGCAAATAGTCCCAGCGCCAGACGGTTGAAGGATGCCTTACGCAAGCTGCCGCACAGGCCGGCAATCTTAATCGGACCCTGGCTCATCAAAGCCCCCTGTTTCCAAAACGCCCGCGCACCCTGCCCCAGCGCGACGGCAACTTTCAACCATGCAGGATTTGGCCGCGCCAGCGACGTTACCCACAAATGTCATGGGGCTACCTGCACCTTCGCGCCACATCCTATTGATGCACCTTATCTTTTGCCCCATACACGTTGCCAATGTCGCCCTCTCCCCAAGCCCATCTCGCGGACGCGATTCTCACCGTCGATCTCGACGCGATCGCTGCCAACTGGCGGTACCTGCGCGATCTCGGGCGTGCCGCCGGGCGCCCGGTGGACTGCGCCGCCGTGCTCAAGGCCGACGCCTATGGCCTCGGCGCGCCGCCTGTCGCGCGCCGACTGTTCGCCGAGGGCTGCCGCCACTTCTTCGTTGCCCATGCCGAGGAAGGCGTCGCCGTGCGCAGCGCCGTCCCCGATGCCTGGATCTGTGTCCTCAACGGACTGCCCACGGGGGCCGACGCCGACTTCGTCGAGCTGGGACTGGTCCCGGCGCTGAACGACCTGGGCCAGGTGTCGACCTGGCGCTCGGCGGCGCAGCGTTATGTCCAGCCGCTGGATGCCGTGGTGCATCTGGATACCGGCATGAACCGGTTGGGGCTCACCGTCGATGAGTCCGCCCTGCTAGCCAACGACCGCATGCGCCTGCGCGGCCTGCGCCTGGCGTTGCTGATGAGCCATCTGGTGTCGGCCGAGAAGCCGGCCGACCCGATCAACCGCGAGCAGCTGGACCGGTTCCGCACTTTCGTCTCGCGCATGCCGGGCGCACCGGCGTCACTGGCCAATTCGTCCGGTGTCTTCCTGGGCGCCGATTTCCATTTCGACCTGATGCGTCCCGGTGCGGCGCTCTATGGGATCAACCCGACCCCGGGTGTCGCCAACCCGATGCGCCAGGTCGCGAGCTTGCACGCACGGATCCTGCAGGTCCGTCAAATTGATGCCATGACCGGGGTTGGCTATAACCACGACTGGCGTTCGGCGCGGCCCAGCCGCATCGCGGTGCTCGCGGTCGGCTACGCCGATGGTTATCTGCGTGCCCTGGGCAACCGCGGCGAGGTCATGATCGACAATCATCTGGCAAGAGTCGTCGGCCGCGTGTCCATGGATCTCATCACCGTCGATGTCACCGATCTGCCGGAAGCGTCCGTGCGACCCGGCGCCTTCGCCGAGCTGATCGGCCCGCACCTGACGCCGGATGACGTTGCCGACAAGGCGCACACCAACGGCTATGAAATCCTGACGTCGCTGGGCTCGCGCTATCACCGCGCCTATGTCGGGGCCGTGCCGTGACCCTGGCGCCGCTGACACTGCTGGGCCGCATGACCCTGGCGTTCATGGCGCTGGTGGGCTCGGTCACGATCTTCGCCAGCCAGGCCATCGTCCAGGGCCTGCGTCCGCCGTATTATCGCCAGCAGATCATCCGGCAGATGCTGGAGATCGGCTACTACTCGCTGCCGGTGGTCGGCCTGACGGCGATCTTCACCGGCATGGTGCTGGCCCTGCAGAGCTACACCGGCTTCGCCCGCTTCTCGGCCGAGAGCGCCATCCCGCAGGTCGTGGTCGTGTCGCTGACCCGCGAGCTGGGCCCGGTGCTGGCCGGCCTGATGGTTGCCGGCCGAGTCGGTGCCGCCATGGCGGCCGAGATCGGCACCATGCGCGTCACCGAGCAGATCGATGCGCTGACCACGCTCTCCACCGATCCCTTTCGCTATCTGGTGGCGCCGCGCCTGATTGCCGCGGTCGTGAGCCTGCCGATCCTGGTCCTGGTCGCCGACCTGATCGGCGTGCTGGGCGGCTATCTGGTGGCGGTCTACAAACTGGAGTTCAACGACCTCACCTACCTGAAGAACACGATCGACTACCTGCAGTTCGAGGATGTGTTCTCCGGCGTGGTGAAGGCGGCCGTGTTCGGCTTCCTGATCGCGCTGATGGGCTGCTACCAGGGCTATCACTCCAAGGGTGGCGCCCAGGGCGTCGGCGCAGCCACCACGGCGGCGGTGGTGTCGGCCTCGATCCTGATCCTGACCTTCAACTACTTCCTCACCGAAGCCTTCTTCGCCCGCTGAGAGATGGACGCTCCCAAGATCAGCCTCAAGGGCGTGCGCAAGTCCTTCGGTCCCAAGACGGTGCTGGCCGGCATCGACGTCGATGTCGGCGCCGGCCAATCGCTGGTGGTGATCGGCGGCTCGGGCTCGGGCAAGTCGGTGCTGCTGAAATGCATCCTGGGCCTGCTGCGGCCGGAAGCCGGCTCGGTCCGCATCGACGGCGAGGAGACGGTGGGCATCAACGGCACCGACCGCGCCCGCGTCATGAAGAAATTCGGCATGCTGTTCCAGGGCGGCGCGCTCTTCGACTCGCTGCGGGTCTGGCAGAACGTCGCCTTCGGGCCGATCCAGGCCGACGGCGTGCCGCCGGCGAAGGCCAAGGAGATCGCGCTGGCCAAGCTCGCCAACGTCGGTTTGCCGCCCGAGGTCGGCGAGCTTTTTCCCGCCGAGCTGTCGGGCGGCATGCAGAAGCGCGTGTCGCTGGCGCGGGCGATCGCGCGCGAGCCCGAGATCATCTTTTTCGACGAGCCCACCACCGGCCTTGATCCGATCATGGCCGACGTCATCAACGATCTGATCGTGAAATGCGTGCGCGAGCTGGGCGCGACCGCGATCTCGATCACGCACGACATGGCCAGCGCCCGCAAGATCGGCGACCGCATCGCCATGATCTACGAGGGCAAGCTGATCTGGCAGGGCGCGACAGCGGACGTCGACCACTCGAACAGCGCCTACGTCGATCAGTTCATCCACGGTCGCGCCGAAGGCCCGATCAAGATGCAGGTCAAGAAGCTGTGAGGGTGGTGGTTGCATCTTCCCTTCTCCCCGCGCAGGCGGAGAGAAGGTGGCGCGAAGCGCCGGATGAGGGGCTTCGCAGCGCTGCTCCATATGCCACGGGCTTGAGCCTGAACGATCTGCCGCGAAGCCCCTCACCTTCCCATCGCGCTTTGCGCGACGGGCCCCTTCCTCTCCCCGCCTTCTCGGGGAGAGGGGAGTAACGCCATGGCCCGCGCGGCGCGCTCGTTCGTCTGCCAGTCCTGCGGGGCGGTCTACGCCAAGTGGGCCGGCAAGTGCGAAGCCTGCGGCGGCTGGAACTGCATCGTCGAGGAGACCGCCGGCACCGCTGCCGCCGGCGCGCCGCCGGGACGCCTGTCCGGCGGCAAGGGGCGGCGCATCGAGTTCGCCGCGCTCTCCGGCACCACCGAGCAGCCGCCGCGGCTGATCACGTCCATCGCCGAGTTCGACCGCGTGTGCGGTAGCGGCCTGGTGCCCGGCTCGGCGCTGCTGATCGGCGGCGATCCCGGCATCGGCAAGTCGACCCTGCTGCTGCAGGTCGCGGCGGCGCTGGCCAAGAGCGGCGTCGGCTGCGCCTACATCTCGGGCGAGGAAGCGCTCGACCAGGTGCG
This sequence comes from Vineibacter sp., assembly GCA_035279205.1. Taxonomy (GTDB): domain Bacteria; phylum Pseudomonadota; class Alphaproteobacteria; order Reyranellales; family Reyranellaceae; genus Vineibacter. The sequence goes on along the minus strand of DATEIF010000061.1, from coordinate 509 downwards.
GCTGCGTGCCAAGCGGCTGGGCCTCGAGCAGACCGACGTGCAGCTGGCGGCCGCCACATCGATCCGCGACATCGTGGCCACCCTGGAAGGCCGCGACGGCCCGCAGGTGGCCGTCATCGACTCGATCCAGACGATGTGGCTGGACACCGTCGACAGCGTGCCGGGCACGGTGACCCAGGTTCGCGCCAGCGCCCAGGCGCTGATCGAGCTCGCCAAGCGGCGCGGCGTCTGCGTGCTGCTGGTGGGTCACGTCACCAAGGAAGGCGCCATCGCCGGGCCGCGGGTGCTGGAGCACATGGTCGACACGGTGCTCTATTTCGAGGGCGAGCGTGGGCACCAGTTCCGTATCCTGCGCGCGGTGAAAAATCGCTTCGGCCCGACCGACGAGATCGGCGTGTTCGAGATGACCGACGCTGGTCTGGCCGAAGTTCTGAATCCGTCCGCCCTTTTCCTTGGCGAGCGACAGGAACCTGTGGCCGGCGCCGCCGTCTTTGCCGGCGTCGAGGGCA